>NZ_JBHXMP010000013.1:0-114148 GCF_042720415.1 Agromyces sp. NPDC058484
TGGGCAGAACTCCTGGCCGCAGATGGGCAGTTCTATTGGCCACCAGCGGGCACTTCTGCTGGCCGCCGATGGGCACTTCCTACTGGCCGTTGACACAGCGTGGTCGCCTCTTGTTTGCTCGCGTCGCCGGGTGAATGCTGGTGGTGCCGGTCGCGGTCACGTCGGTCGTCTATGGTGCGGTCGAGCCCGAAGGGTAGCTTGACGTGGAGGACTGCCACGGGAACCGTGGATTGTTGCTTCGAGCACGTGTACTAGATTCCATTCTTTGATCCCTGTCCTTCCCGCGGCCGGTGCTGTCAGTCACTGCTGTGGAAGGAGCTGGGGTCATGGATGTCGTGCATGAACGGGCGGCGGGGATCGATATCTCCAAACGCGATGCGAAGGTCGCCGTCCGGGTGCCGGGGAAGCAAACCGGCACGTTCGTGACGACGGTGACGACGTGGGGTGCGACCACCTCTCAGGTGCTCGAGCTGATCGACGTGCTCACCGCGTCACGGGTGACGGTGGTGGTGATGGAAGCGACCAGCGACTACTGGAAGCCGTTCTACTACCTGATGGAGGACACGCTGCCGGTGATGCTGGTCAACGCGAAGCAGGCCCGCAACATCCCCGGACGCAAGACCGACGTGTCCGACGCGGCCTGGCTGGCGCAGCTGGCCGCGCACGGGCTGCTGCGCACGTCGTTCGTGCCACCTGAACCCGTCCGTCAGTTGCGGGATCTGACCCGGGCGCGCACGCTCGCCACCAGGGACATGACACGGGTGGAGCAGCGGCTGGAGAAGTTCCTCGAGTCCTCCGGGATCAAACTGTCCGCCGTGGTGTCGGAACTGACCGGGGTATCCGGTCGGCTGATGCTGGAAGCCCTCGCCGATGGGGAACGCGACCCGGTCGTGCTCGCAGATCTCGCGAAAGGGGTGTTGCGGAACAAGATCCCGCAACTCGAAGACGCGCTCGTGGGTCGGTTCACCGAACACCACGCATTCATGGTCCACGAACACCTGAACCAGATCGAGCAGCAGCAGGCGATGATCGACCGGCTCACCGAACGCATCGAGGAGGCGATCTTGCCCTTTCAGGCCGCCCGGGATGTCCTCGTGACGATCCCGGGTGTGTCCGTCCTCGTCGCCGACGTCATCATCGCGGAGACCGGCGCGGACATGACCATGTTCGAAACGGCCGCGCATCTCGCGTCGTGGGCCGGGGTCTGTCCAGGGCAGAACGAGTCGGCCGGGAAGATGAAGTCCTCACACACCACCGACGGCAACAAATACCTCAAAGGCGCACTCGGCGTTGCCGCGCTGGCGGCGTCCCACTCGAAGGGCACCTTTCTCGCCGCCCGCTACCGGCGCTTGGTCAAACGCCGAGGTAAGCCCCGCGCCATCGTCGCGATCCAGCACAGCATCCTCACCGCGGCCTGGCACATGCTCCGAAACGGTGAAGCCTACGACGAACTCGGCGCCGACTACTACACCCAACGCGACCCGCAACGAACCCGCGCACGAGCCATCCGCGACCTCGAAGCTCTCGGCTACAACGTGGTGATCACCCCAGTCGCCGCCTGAACGTCGCGTTCTACTCTCGTACTAGAGCCGTTCGAATCGCCAGCCCGCCCAGTACCAGGCAAGCGAGCCGTGGAGCTTGAGCACTTGGAAGGAATCGGCGGTATGTGGCGCTCCAGCGTCGCCTGCGAACTGAGGCTGTGTCGCCGGTGGAGCTGGAAACACGACGCGGTCGCCAAGAACTAGCTGAAGACTGTCCGAGCCCGCACCGGTAACTGGGGTACTTCCATTCACCGCGCGCTCTAGGAGGGTGTCGTAATTGAACGTCAGCACCGCAGCCCGCTCCGCGTCCCACAATGAGACGAGCTGTCTCAGCCAGACCGGAGACTCGATCGTGGAAGCACGTTTGCTCCGCTCATCCAGAAACGTTGCGATCTCAGCAATCACCCGCTGAACGGCGACTGTTTGCAAATCCCTCGAGGAACGGAAGCGGAGTAATTTGCAGGGTGAGCCAGTCCTCGAATGACTGATCTTCGCGAAGATCAAAGCGAACTTCATCGGCGAGCCGTTTCCTTGAGCTCTTGGCCAAGCTCGTTGGTGATGGGCATCTCGGCGCTTATCGCCTTGGAGAAGCCCGCTCCGAGCACGTACACGGGACGTGGGCCCGACGGCACGGCAGTCATTCAGACAATCTAGCGTTCGTGATGCTACTGGTCGCTAGCGGATCGTTCAGCGGGCGAGGTGCGGGTGGTGCTCCGAGTGGGCTACAACGCGGCGTTGTATTCAGATCCTTACGATTTGAACTAGGTAGGGCATGGATTCAGAAACGATCTCGCGCCCGGGGTTCCGCATCGCTCGGCGTACCCAGAGACTGACGGACATGGACGCTCCAGTGCTCCCAGATGCCCGCCTCCTCACACGGATCAAGGCGTAGTGGCCCCCGCTCGCGGCCGGTGCTGCCTCGTTCTTTGTGCTCGCCCTGATCGCGCCTGTCAGCGAAGTCTGCGCGGCGTCTTATCCAAGCACCTGCCCGCCGGAATCGCGCGAGTCGGTGGCGCTGCAAAGCGCGCTGATACTGCTCATCGTTGTACTCGTCGGCATGCTCGTGCTCGCGCTCGTTGGTCGTGCACGCCGCGTCCGAACGAGTCGATGGGTGACTGCCGGGGTCGTGGCGACCGGGCTGGCCTTGATCGGGCGAACCCTCCTCTTCTCGGGATTCGGACTGTCGCCGATCCCACGGATCGATGCCTCGGTCACGGTGCCTGCTGTTCTTACCGCGGCGTCTGCCCTGATCGTCGCGATCGGTTGGATTCTGGACAACTACATCCAGTCAGCGCCGCCCCGTGCCAGCCGCGCACTCCTCCGTGTCGGCCTCGTGCTCCTCGCGGCCAACGGTGCTTGGCTGCTCATCTGGAGTGTCTTCTTCATCCAACCCCCGTCGTGACTCCACGGCCGCAATCGGAGTCTCAACAGGATGGAGCCGTTGGAGCGTCCGCCCGCGAACCCATCCGCTGTCGGGACGCTCCAGGGACTATTCAGTGCCGCGCAGTAATCGTTCGTGATCGCGGCCGCCGTAGAAGATGCCGACGATCGCCACAGTCTCGTCGATGACGGCATATGCGATCACAACGCGCTTGCGGAAGCCGATCGTCCGCAGTCCAGGGCGGAGGTCATCCTCGCTGTACCGCGGTGAGGGAAATCGGCGAGACCCTCACAGAACGAGACGATCGACTCGGTGAAGCCTGCGGCGTTGTCGGGTGCGCCAGCGTCGGCGATGAAGTCGTACAGCTCCTCGAGGTGCTCGAGTGCTTCCCGCCGAAACACAACCCGGTATCGGCTCACTTCTGTTCAGAGTGCTTCGCCGAGAGCCGCGCGCGCACGTCATCGATGCTCACCACGGCGGAAGGATTGGCGACGAGCGCGTCGTAAGCACCGACGACCTCCTCGCGGAGCCACGACTCGAGCACCTGGTCTCGCGCGAACAACGTACGCAAACCATCGCGCACGACTTCGCTCTCACTCGCATAGGCACCCGAACTCACGCGCTGGCGCAGCGCGTCAGCCATCTCGTTCGGAAGGGTGATACTCAGCTGTCGAGTCGTGCGCATGATCGCTCCCAAACTCAGTAGGACTAAATCCTACTCCCCATACTGGGCGGTGGGCAATGATGGAGAGGGTGCCAAACTCGCGTGGACACAGGCGGCTCGTGAGCGTCCGCAAGCGGATCGGCGGATTCTGGCGGTCATCGCAACAGTAGGTCGCCGATCAGTTCGATCGGTTTCTTGAACGCTAGTCGTTTGCGGGGTCGGTCGTTGAGTTCTTGAGCGACCCAGTCGAGGTCTGAGGCCCCCGTTGCGCGTGCCCTGTCGCTGTCGGCTCAGCTCACGCTGTCCGCAGCGACCGAAAGCGCGCATCTCAATCAGCACTCAAGGCGCCCCTGACAGCCGAGCGGCCAGTCCACCGGAGCCACCGAAACAGCAATCAAGGCTCAGCCACACTCGACCCTCCCTGACCACTCAAGAGCCTGCGAATCGAGGCTTAGTCGCCCGACGAATCGCCGCTTGGCATCCAGGGAAGATAAGCGACTCCTGATCGTTGCCGGCCTGGAATCTCGGTTCCTACCGTACTCTTCCATAGGAATCCAACCCGGTACACGACAGCGCCGGACCGTGAGATATCGATGAGAAGGTCGCGCAACGCTTCCTCCTTCCAATCGAGCTCGACGCTCCAGTGTTCTCCGATACTCACATAGGCGAGATCGAGCTTTGCAATGACGATGGGAACTTCCCACCCCGGGGGCATGATCGACAGCGTAGGCGGAAAACCCTCAGGGTCGACCTCAACTGAAGCACGTCCAACCGCCACCGAGCGCCACGGCCCACACCGCTTTCCTTCGGCATCAGCGAGGCTCATGGCAAGATCCGCGCTACCGAAAGCCTCGACTAATCATTCATCCGAGCCGCCGTTTCGTTTCTGGTCCGCCGAGTCCTTGATTGCTTGCCGCTTCACCAACTCCCGCCTGACCCTCGACAGGATCAGTCACCAATACTTGGCGATACGTCACCCAGTCGGTTTCCTCAGAGATCCGGCGGTAGTACGAACGGGCAACCTCATTCCATGGGTTGGTGACCCACTGGATTTCACCCGCCCCGTTCTCGCGCGCGACACGCTCCAGCTCGCTGAAGAGCGCCGAGGCCACGCCCCGACCGCGCACAATTGGAGACGTGTAGAGATCATCGAGGTTCATCAAGAGGTCCCCGAGGATTGTCCTCGGGGACAATCGGAACTGCGCGAATCCGACGATCTGTCCGTCCAACTCGGCAACAATCAGGCGGCTTGGGTGCGAGCAATCCATAACCCATTCCCAGACCCGATCGACGATGCGCTCGTCTCTCGGTAGATGGTGGAATACCCGGAAGCCGTGATAGAGCTCGGCCCATTCGACGGCATCCCGCTGCTCACCCGCCCGCACGATGATCATTAGGTTCGACGCCCTTCAGTTTGGTCGCGAAATTGGCGCTCGTTTCGCTGTTCGTACATGCCTTGAAACTCTTCGCCGACGACGTCTCTCAGCGCCCCAATGAAGGAGCGAGCGAGTGCGTCGAACTCTCCCGGGGTATAGACCGCAAGCTCCCTGACGTGACCACCCACGAATGGGCGGGCGAGAGTTCGAAGGTGCTCCGGAATGACGTTCAATGGAACAAGCGTCGGACCCAAGCCAGCTACTGCGAGATTGATTGCGACGTCGACTTGGGTCACGTAGGCGGCGCCCTCGACGTGGAGCCCTCGACTTTCAAAGAGCTCAGTGTGCAATCTAGAAAGGCCATTCGCCGACTCGAAAAGCACCCAGGGTGTCCTCTCCAAGTCTCGCAGTTCAACTTCTGCCCGCGAGAGCAACTGGCTACTCCGAGGAAGCAGGACAACGAATTCCTCCCGACCGATGCTGAGTTGCGTGGCATTCATTGACGGCACCGGTCCGATCGCGAGGTCAAAAAGGCCGGTAACGGATTCCAGCTCGAGCTTGCGCGGGTCATTGAAGGCGGCGAGTGTCAGGAGACCGCCTGGATGGTCCTCTCGCCATCGTTCAAGCGCCCGAGGCACAATTCCGGCGGCCAGGCTCTGGACGGTTGCGATTCTCAACTCACCAAAGCTTCCTTCGGCAAGGAGCCTGGTGACGCGCTCTGCCCGGCTTACTGCCCCGACCGCGATTCGCGCCTCTTTCAGGAGCGCTCGGCCGGTTGACGTCAAGAGCACGCCTCTTGGCCGCCGAGTGAATACGGGAGATCCGATCTCCCGCTCGAGCTGGGCGATCTGATTCGAAAGCGTCGGTTGTGACACGTAGAGACTCGCTGCTGCCATTCGGAGCGAACCGAGTTCAGCGACCACCATGAAGTAGTTCAACTGACGGACCGTAATCTTTGACAGGACCACTCTTGACCTCCTATCCTCCTGCGCGCGGTGAACTGTGCGTTGTCAAGGTTGCCCCGACTTGGCAATGGTAGCCATTGCCGTGAAGAGGGGCGGATGCCGGCAATCACGCCAACTTGGGTTGACCCGGCGTCCCGGTCCAGTCCTGATGAAGGCTCGGGGCAGCTTCGAGAAGCCTCATCGTGTATTCCTGTCGGGGTAAGGTGAGAACCTGCCGCACATCACCGTGCTCACAGATCTCCCCGTCCTTCAGTACTAGGACCTCGTGCGCAATCGAAGCGACGACTCCCAAGTCGTGTGTGATCATGAGCATGCCGAGTCCCCGGCTATCGCTGAGCTCGCGAAGAAGTTCCAAGACTGCCGCCTGAACTGAGACATCGAGCGCTGAGGTGACCTCGTCGCAGACCAGAACTCTCGGTGAGGCAGCAAGCGCTCGCGCAATACCCACGCGCTGGCGTTCGCCGCCCGAAAGCTCACTCGGATACTTTCCCGCCGTACTCCCGGGCAATCTCACCTCATCCAACAGCGATCGAGCCTCTGCTTCGAGAACCTTTCCGCGCATGGATCTCAACGTGCGCAGCGGGCGCGAAACTATCTCAGCAATCGTCTGCTTGGGGTTGAGTGCTGCACGCGGGTTCTGAAAAATGAACTGTAGGTCCCGCCTTTGAGCGACACTGCGCTGCCGGATCATGTCTGAGATAACTTCGCCAGCGAGCCGAATGGTTCCGGAGTCGATTCGATGGAGGCCGACAATGGATCGGGCGATTGTGGTCTTGCCGCTGCCGGACTCTCCGACGAGCGCCAGACACTGCCCCTCTCGGATTCCAAATGAGATTTCTCGAGCTACCGTGATCCTCCCATGGTGAGATTTGTGGCTGGCACTGAGCCGCTCCACTGAGAGCAGGACCTCGGAGGCGCCGTCGCTGACCTGCGTTGCACGCGCTCGGGCCTCCAGAATCGGGCCAACGCGATCGGAGTGAAAGCATCTGACCTTGTGCTGTTCGCCGCAATCGTCGAGGCTCGGCTTTTCCGCAGTACACCGTTCTGTGGCGAGCTCACAACGAGGAGCGAAACGACATCCAGCTGGGCGCACCCCGAGGGATGGTGCAATTCCACGCAGGGGGACAACGTGCGATGGTCTCCGATGGTTCGGAGCTGCTTCGATAAGGGCCTTCGTGTACGGGTGACGAGGCAAGCGCAGAACATCTGCGGTCGGACCCCACTCCACAACTTCGCCGGCATACAGCACCGCGATTCGATCGGCGATCTGGGAAACCACGGCGAGATCATGCGTGATGTACACGATGCCAATCTTGTTGGCTCTCGCGAGAGAAGTCACCAGCTTCAGGATCGCTTCCTGGGTGACCACGTCGAGCCCGGTCGTGATTTCGTCCAGGACCAGAACCTCGGGGTTGCACGCGATGCCAAGCGCCAAGCTCAGTCGTTGCTGTTGTCCGCCCGAGAGCTGGTGCGGGAATCGCTGCTGGAAGGTCTCTGAGGACGGAAGGCTGACGCTCTCGAGCAGTTCTTCGATCTCTCTTGGGGTACTGCTCATTCCGTGAGTTGAGCGCATCAAGGCGAGTGCTCGACCCACGCGGGTCGCAGGATTGAGCGACACGCCCGATTCTTGGGGCACATACGCTACCTTCGTGCCCCGAAGTTTGTCAATGCTTCGATCGGCCCCGAGTTCGAAACTGCTGTCGCCCATCAACATCACACCGGACTCGAAATGAGCGCCTGGCTGAACGTAGCCGAGCAATGAAAGAGCGACGCTTGACTTGCCGGCACCAGACTCGCCGACGAGGCCGAGAATTTCGCCAGGACCAACGGTCAGCGTGACCCCTTCAACGATCTTGTACCCGGAATCGGTCGCGATGGTGACGTCGGTGAGACCCGCAAGAGAGCGAGGCGCTGTATGGGTATCAGTTTTCATTCTGCAACTCCGCTGTTCTTCTGCGCGACGCTGAATTGGGTTTTTGGAATGCGTCCCAGGTTCCCGAAATGCCGATTGTTAGCAGGGCGAGGAGAAGCGATGGAACCAGTACCGAATATGGATTGATCGTAAAGATGCTTCTGTTCTCCGAGATCATGATTCCCCAGTCCGGGGTCGGCGGCTGAATGCCAACACCCAGGAAGTTGAGACTGGAGATGAGAAGAACCGCCGCGGTGAAGCTGAGCCCGACGGTGGAGAACACATCGTTTCGGATGTTTGGGAGAACCTCTCGGAACAGCACCGACGAGGTGCGCTCTCCGCGGACAATCGCTGCTTCGACGAACTCCTTCGCATAGACCTCAGATGTAGCGGCGCGAGTCACCCGGGCAACGAGCGGCACTCGCACGACGGCTGTGGCGAGGACGATTGCTGGCAAGCTATTCCCACTAGCACTCAGCACAACCAGCAGCGTGAGAAGCGCCGGGATCGCGACGAGAATGTCCACACCCCTCATGAGCACGTCATCGATGGCTCCCTTGCTTACCGCTGCGGCCATTCCGATAGGGATGGCGATGAGGTACGTAATGAGAGTGGACGCGAGCGCCAGGAGGGCAAGGAGGAGTCCACCGTGGAGAATCCTGCTCAGAACATCGCGGCCAAGCGTATCTGTGCCGAGAAGATTCGAAGTGGTAGGACCGGAGAGAGGGGGCCCCGCGATCTCCGTAGGGGAGTAGGGAGCGACAAGCGGACCCAGCAACACCAACAGGAGCACGAAGGCCAGAATGGCGAGGGAGGCTCCGCCTCGTAGCGTGAATCGAGAGACGGTATTCATCGCGCGCTTGTCCTCAGCTTTGGTACAAGAAAGAGCACTGCAAGGTCCGCGATCAACGAAAGCGTGACGCTGAGCGTTGCGATGATCATGGTCACCGCCTGAAGGACAGCGATTTCACGCTCGGTCACCGCGCGGACGAGGATGTTGCCAATACCTGGATAGGCAAAGACCTGCTCGACGACGATGACCCCACCGAAGAGGTAGATCAGTACCAACGCAAGTACTTGAACAGCCGGCGCGAGAGAGTTTCGCAGAATGAAGCCGGAGGTCACAATTGACCTCGGGTACCCATTCAATCGTGCAGCTTGCACATACGGTTGCTTGGCCACCTCGATCACCGCGGCACGAACCTGCCGTATTGTAACCGCAAGTAGGCCCAAGGCAAGCGTAAGGACCGGCAGAACCAACGTCAGGGGCCTCTCGAATGGACTTGAACCATCTGGAATCAAGGAGACGGGCGGCAGCAACCTAAGCAGGTAGAAGAAGACGAAGGTCAGCAGCGTCGCCAACACGAACTCAGGAAGTGATGCCAGGGCCAGCGTCACACTGGAGACTGTTCGGTCCGAACCCTTGCCTTCCCGCATCCCCGAAGTAACTCCGAGCCATAGGGAGATCGGTGCAGCGATGACAAAGGTCATCATCGCGAGTATTGCGCTGTTGCGTAGCGGCTCGGCAATGAGATCGGCAATTTCAACAGGTTGGCCCGCCAGCTGGCTCGCTGAGGTGGCGCCGAAGTCTCCCTGGACAAAAGCACCGAGCCACTCGAGGTAGCGCACATAGAGTGGCTGGTCGAGACCAAGCGTCTGACGAGCTGCCTCGAGCGCAGCGGGCGTGGCGTCCCGTCCGAGAAGCACTGACGCACTGTCACCGCCCAGCAGTGAAACCGTTAGGAACACGATCACGGAGATGAGGAACAGCGTGCCGAGAGCGGAGAGAACCCTGCGAACAATGTAGATGAAGATCGCTTTTCGGTCATTGTCACTTCGCGCGTATGCCTCTCGGACACGCGTCGCTTTGGTGGTCGGAGCGCTTGACATGACTAACCCGTGAACCACATGTCGAGGAATCGATAATTCCCGAGCGGGCCACCGGAGTGGGGCACCGTTCCCGCAACGCGCGCTCCAAGTACATCGATGATGCGCAGCGAGTTCCACGTGAGATAGCCATTCTGCTCACGCCAAATCTGTTGCGCCTCCACCCAGATCTCCGTCGCGAGAGCATCATTGGCCGCTTCAGCTTGAGTCAGGAGCTTTGCGAACTTGTCGCGTTCCGGCCCCGCCCAATGCGTCTCGTTGAATGCGAAGGTTCTCAAGCTGTATCCCTGCGAGAGGGAGCGCACTGGTGCGAACTCCGACTGGGTGAAGTTCATCTTCATCCAGATCTGCGAAGGATCGTAGAAAGCACCCGGTTCTTCCTTCTGGATCTTGACATCCAGGAGACCGGTCTTATTGATCTGCTCTGCGAAAAGCACGGCGGACTCCACGATCCCCGGGCCGACATCTGCCGTATGGAGGGTGATAGTCTCCTTCCCCAGGCCAGCCGCCTTGAACAAAGACTTGGCCTCGTCGACGTCCTGCTGCGGTACCGGCACAGTGTTGTCGAAGAACGGAAGTCCCGGGCCCACAAGATCGTTTCCTGGTTCACCGAATCCCAGGAGCGCAACGTCCACGAGTTGCTGGCGGTCCGCCAAGAGCTTCAGACCTTGACGTGCCCGGACATCCTGGAAAGGTCCCTGGTCAGTCCTCACAAGGAAAGAGCTGTTCGTCGGTGACGGTACGTCGAGTACCGCGAACTGAGGGTCTGCGGCGAAGCCCGGCACCTGAGAGAACGGCACGGTGGCCATACCGTGTACCTCACCGGACTTCGTCGCGTTGATGAGTGCATCCGAATCACTGAAGGAGAGGATCTCCACTTCATCGACGTACGGCTTGCCTTCTTCCCAATAGTTCGGGTTCCGCTTCATGAGGCTGCTATTGCCGGGGCTAAAGTTCTCAACAACAAATGGTCCCGTGCCGTTGAACTGCCCGCGGTTCTTCGAGGCGATGCCGCAGCTCGGCATTGTGAAAAGCGGATGGGGACGGGCCCAAGGCTCCTTGAATTGCACCTCGACCGTGAGCTTGTCCAAGGCCCGCACGCTAGTCGCGTCGTACTTCTCGCCCAAACCCGCATAGTTCCTGTTGGCAGGATCCGCCCACGCCACCAGGTTCGCAATGACGTCTTCGGAAGTCAGCGGCTGGCCGTCATGGAAGACCACATTGTCACGAAGCGAGATCGTCATGACACGGGAATCATCACTCACGCGCATGTCTTCCGCCAGCCCAGGTTCCCAGTCTGTGAGGTCGGATTTCATACCCACAAGAGTGTCGTAGACCTGAGCTGCTCTCGCGTGGTCAACTGAGGTTGGCCCGGCATACTCGCTGATGACTTCCGAAGAACCGCCTCCGACGATTCCAATCTTCAGGCGACCGCCTCGGATCGGTTCGGTGGCTGCGCCTGATGGCGTTCCAGCGGGCCCCGGCGTGCAGCCTGCAAGGCTCATAGCGCCGACTACGGCGAGTCCTAGTGCCCCAGTCTGGATGAACGTGCGGCGGGACAGGCCGGAGGCAACAAAGTTCGATTCCATTTTCTTTCCCCTTTAGCAAGGGCTTCCCAAGAACTGAAGTCGTCCGCTTAGGTGGCGGCCATCAGTTTCGCCAAGTCTTGCCTTGTTGAGTCGCTGCTCCCGGTTGGGGACGTTGAAGATTAGAAACGTCGCGGCAGATCCGGGCGGGCAAGCAGAGATTTGGTTCTGGTCAAATCGTTGGCACTTCACGGGTGTTCTTTACTTGGGTGGTTCCTCTCTTCATTGAGCGAAAGACCTAGGAGATAAGGGTGCTAGCCGCCCCGGAGGGCGAGCGGTGCGTTCGACGAGTAAACTACGCGCTTGAGCCTTCGTTAGGCGGGTGTGTTGATCCAGGCCGTGTATGCGGTCTTCAGTTCCTTGCGACCACCCCAGTTGTCGAGCGAGGGGCCGTTGCTGAAAACTGTCCAGGAGTCCTTCAAGACCCGCGACACCCGGGGGTGCCTGCGCGCCGAATATTCCTTAAGGACATTCGGGACTTCCTTCGAGTCGACCGACCCGATCATCCGTGACAGTACAGATGCGTCCTCGACAGCCATGCTGCCCCCTCCACCAAGGTTCGGCGGCATCGTGTGGGCAGCATCACCGATGAGGACCACCCTCCCGATGACCGGATCCTCGACGAACAGTGCCTGAACCCCGCGAAAATTCACGGGCGCCTTGTAATCGCGAATCTCGGCGATAAGTGCGGCGGTCTGGGGAGTCGAGAATGTCTCCAGGATGCGAACGAATTCGTCCCGAGCTTCGTCATCGCTCAAGTATCCGCGGGAGTTGGCGACAAAGATCCCGGCGTACACCACGCCTGAACCGGAGGGGTAGGTGTATACGAGCCCCTCTTCGCCTTCGAAGGCGTAGGCCTCGGAGAGGGTGTCTGAGAGCGGCACGAGGGTGCGGAAGAAGCCACCTTCTGTGTCTCTAGGCGTCAGACCGGGTGCGACATACTCACGGCGAACTGCGGAATTGAGGCCATCAGCTCCAATGACCAGGTCGAAGTCGCCGACAGATCCATCCGTGAACCAGACGCGAACTGCCGATCCCTGCTCCTCGATCCGAAGGAACGTCGTGTTGTATGAGATCTCAACCTGGCGATTCAGTGCTTCCGCGCGGAGTGTATCGATCAGCGCAGGGCGCCCGAGCATGAGCTCGACAGGGCCTTCGCGCCCTGGAATCTGGTCGTGCACTTTGACGCGGATGAGATTTCCGTTCGCGTCACACAGTTTGACCTTGGTGTTGCTGAATCCGACACGGGAGACCGGTTCTTGCAGTCCCAGGTAGCCGAGCGCGTCATAGGCGTACGCGGGAAAACCGAGTCCCGAGCCTCCAGCAAGGCCGTTTCCGAGTTCAACGACCTTCACCTTCCAGTCCTGGTCGGCCAAGCCCGAAGCAAGACTCAGACCACCGATGCCTCCGCCGATGATCAGAACTTCACGTGATTGCGATTTCATCTTTCTCCGTGCTCCGTGCTCCGAGTCTCAAGTCTTGATTCAACTTTCTCGGGGACCGGGTGATAGGTCAAGTACGTTATTTCGATAGTTGTGATAGATAAAGCAAATGGCACCGGAATCGGCGAGCTACCTCGCACAGTTCCCCGGGGCTGGGGCAGGTCCACTCGTTCTTTTAGTCGGCGCCAACCGTGGCGTCTTCTGCGACTACCGTGCCGAGCTCGGTGACAAAGCTGCCGGAGAAGGGGTCCAAGGAGTCCGGTGCGTAGGCGAACACTTCTCGCAGGTACCGGTTGTGGAAGGGTCTCAGGTTCGGCTTGAGGTGCTCTGGGACAGCGTTGCTTGGGACGATCGTCGGACCAAGACCGGCCGCCGCCAGATTGACCGCAGCATCGGTCTGGCTGGTGAACGCGGCGCCTTCGATGATGAGGTTCTCCCGCGCGAATATCGACTCGTGCACTCGGAAGATCCCGTTGTCAGGGGTGAAAAGCACCCACCGACGTTTCGAGAGCATCGCAAGCGAGACTTGCTTCTCTTTCAACAGTGGATCTTCACGCGGGAGGAGAACGACGAACTCCTCTGCCCCAAGCGATTGCATATAGGCGAACGTCGTTCCAGGTTTCGGGCCGATGGCGAAATCGAACTGGCCGTCTCGAACTGACTGCTCGAGCGCTATCGGATTGCGGAACTCGGTCATGCTGACCAGCGCACCTGGCCGGTTGATCCGCCACCGTTCGAGAGCGCGCGGCACCAGGCCGGCGGCGATGCTCGTGATCGTCGCGAATTTCAGATCGCCTGTACTGCCATCCGCTGCCAGCCGTGCCAGTCGATATGCTCGGTCAGCGGCGGCGACCGTCGTGAGTGCCTCCCGGAGCAAGACTCTCCCCACCGGGGTCAGGTTGACCCCGCGGGCATGCCGGTAGAACAGTGCGGCGCCGAGCTCGCGCTCCATCGCTCCGATCTGCGTCGATAGCGACGGCTGAGAGATGTAGAGTGCTTCAGCCGCTCGCCGAAATGATCCCGCGTTGGCGACCGCGATGAAATACTCCAGCTGGCGATGTCCGAAACGGGCCATACGTACATTCTCCGTGGGTGCGGCCCGTTACGTGACTGAGGTACTCCACGTGGGTCGAACAGGATGAGGGGAGCGGCCGGTTAACGGGTGGAGCTCGAGGCGGCGCTGGGCCGGTAACGGCTCACGTCGCGCACCATCAGTTCTGTGCGGCCGCCCGGGTGCTGAAGTACTGCAATCGACGTCAGCAGGCACCGGGGGTTTGCTCGGCTTGGGCGGCGCCGGTGGGGCGGGTGGCGGTGGTGGGGCGCATTCGGTCAGGGACGCGACGGCGTTGCTCAGCACGCCGGTGCCGCGGACGAGGACCACAGTGGTCGGGTTCAGCGCGTTGATTCGGTTCAGCACGACTGGTGGCACGCACTTGCTCATACGAGGAACAGCGGTGAGTTCGTCGCTCCAGCCAGTGCGCCACCTGCGAGTGCGTCTGCGAAGCCGGTGCCGACGGCGAGGTACACGGTGCTGGCTGAGGGGAACGCTGCCTGGTTGATCTCGACGCCGGTTGAGTACCGGTCCGCGCCGGCGTATCGGCTGACGGTGTAACTGTTCCGGAGCTCGGCGCGATCGAGGGCACCACGATGTGCCGCAACTGGACGGCGCGTACCGCCTTCGACCTCGAAGACCGGTTCAGCCCCTGGTATCAGTACACCGACACCCCGTCGGGCACGTTCTGGTGCACGTCGCGCATCGAGAAGGCCAAGGAGGGCGAGTACTCGGTGTCGGTGGGGGTGCCGTTCGAGCACGTGAAGTGGTTCCGCGGGCGCGAGACACCGCATCGTGCGGTGTCACGCTGCCCCGACGAGTCCTGCTGCCGCCAGGCGCCGGGCACGCTGGCCGAAAGTGGGCGGATGCCTCGTGGCCGGCCGCCCGCACGCCGACGAGCCTGCACGCGGCGCTGCCGACGGGCACGTTTCCGGGCGTGGACCAGACCGAGGTGTACCAGTTCCTCGAGGCGCACGCGCCGCGCGGATGACCGGGCACCGGATAGGACACCTCGTCCGGCGGCGCAGCCCGTTCGCGACAATGAGACGTGGCACGAGCATCGATCCGCATCCGAAGATGGACTGATACCGACAACATCGAAAGTGATCGCCCGTGGGCACTACCGTCTTCGAACGCAACATCCCCAAGCCATCCGTCATCGAGCACGCGCTTGCCGACACCCGGCACTCGGTCTTCTGGCGCGACGATCTGCCCGAGGCGTTGAGACCGAACCGGCCGAGGCTCACGGGCACGAAAGTCGCCGACCTCGTCGTCGTCGGCGGTGGATACTCCGGACTCTGGACTGCGCTGCTTGCGAAGGAGCGCAACCCCGACGCGCGCGTCGCCCTCGTCGAGGCACGGCAGGTAGGGTGGGCGGCTTCGGGCCGGAACGGCGGATTCTGTGAAGCGAGCCTCACGCACGGGCATGAGAACGGCGTATCCCGCTGGCCGAACGAGATGCCCCTGCTCGACCGTCTCGGGCTCGAGAACCTCGACGCCATCGAGGCGAGTGAGTCGAAGTACGGCATGGACTTCCAGTTCGAGCGCAACGGAGTGCTCTCCGTCGCCGTCGAGGAGCACCAAGTCGACTGGCTCCGCTCGCAGGTTGACGATGCTGCAGCTGGGGCGGAGGACATCGTCTTCCTCGACCGCGAGGCGGTTCAAGCTTCGGTGGACTCCCCCACCTACCTCGGCGGAGTCTGGCGGAAGGGCACGGACGCTCTGGTGCACCCCGCACGCTTTGCCGCGGAGCTCGCCCGCGTCGCGGAGGAGCGTGGTGTCGAGATCTTCGAACGCTCCCCCGTGAAGCGGCTCGACACCCCGGGCTCCACCGACACCGTGAGCGTGATCACCGACGGCGGGCGCGTCGACGCTGCACGCGCGGTGCTGGCGACGAACGTGTTCCCGTCGCTGCTGAAGCGCAACCGGCTGATGACCGTGCCGGTGTATGACTACGCGCTCATGACGGAACCGCTCTCGGCGGCCCAGCTCGCATCGATCGGATGGAACGACCGGCAGGGCATCGCCGACCTCGCCAACCAGTTCCACTACTACCGACTCTCCAAGGACAACCGCATCCTGTTCGGCGGCTATGACGCGATCTACCACTCCGGTCGAAAGGTGCGCGAGCGCCACGAGTACCGACCCCCCAGCTGGCAACTTCTCGCGAGCCACTTCTTCACCACCTTCCCGCAACTCGAGGGACTGAAATTCAGTCATCAGTGGGCCGGCGCGGTCGACACCAGCACCCAGTTCACGACGTACTTCGGAACGGCACGCGACCACCGCGTCGCCTACTCCGCCGGTTTCACCGGGCTGGGCGTCGCATCGACGCGCTTCGCCGCCGAGGTCATGCTCGACCTGCTCGAACGCCGCGACAACGAACGCACGTCGCTCGAGATGGTACGCAAGCGCCCCCTGCCGTTTCCTCCGGAGCCCGCCGCGACGCTCGGAATCAACGCAACGCGCTGGGCCCTCGACCGGGCTGACCATAACGAAGGCAAGCGGAATCTCCTCCTGAAGACGCTCGATGCACTCGGATTGGGGTTCGATTCGTGAGTGACACGGCGCGTCTGCATCCGACCGGCATGGTGAGTTGCATATGACCCACGCCGATCTCGTCTTCACCGGCGGTCCCGTCTTCACTGCGAACACCGTGCGCTCCCTTGCGTCCGCGGTCGCTGTGCGGAGCGGGCGCATCGTCGCGGTCGGTTCCGATGCCGACGTGCGCGACTTGATCGGCTCACGTACCGAGGTCGTCGACCTCGGCGGGCGGATGCTCCTCCCCGGCTTCCAGGACGCGCACGTGCATCCCCTGTGGGGCGGGCTTAACCTGATGCGGTGCGACCTGGCCCCGTTGGGCACCGAGGCACAGTATCTGGCGCGGATCGGGTCGTTCGCGCTCGAGCATGCCGACGAGCCCTGGGTGCTCGGCGGCGGCTGGCAGATGTCGGCGTTCCCGGGCGGCACACCGACGGCGTCGGCGCTCGACACGGTCGTGCCCGACCGTCCCGCGTTCCTGCCGAACGCGATAGCCACGGCGCGTGGGTGAACTCGGCGGCGCTGCGCCTGGCGGGCATCGATCGCAACACCCCCGACCCATCCGACGGGCGCATCGAGCGCGACGCCGACGGCAACCCCACCGGCACCCTGCACGAGGGCGCGATGACCCTCGTGAACCGGCACCTGCCCGACACCAGCGTCGAAACCATCACCGAAGCGCTCCTGCTCGGCCAGCAGTACCTGCACGCGTTCGGCGTGACCGCCTGGCAGGACGCGATCGTCGGCCCCTACGGCGATGCCGGCGATCCCGGCCCGGCGTATCTCGCGGCTGCGGCATCCGGCCGGCTCACCGCCCGGGTGGTCGGCGCGCTCTGGTGGGACCGCACCGCCGGACTCGAGCAGATCGACGCGCTCGTCGAACGGCGCGAGCGCTACCGCGGTGGCCGATTCGCAGCGACCAGCATCAAGATCATGCAAGACGGGGTGGCCGAGAACTTCACGGCGTCGATGCTCGAACCGTACTGCGACGGGCACGGCCACTTCACCGACAACTCGGGCATCTCCTTCGTGCCGCCGTCGGTACTCAACGACGCTGTCCCACAGCTCGACGCACTCGGCTTTCAACTGCACTTCCACGCGATCGGCGACCGCGCGGTGCGCGAGTGCCTCGACGCCGTCGAGCACGCGATCGCCCGCAACGGGCGCAACGACCACCGCCACCACATCGCGCACATCCAAGTGGTGCACCCCGAGGACATCCCACGGTTCCGCGAACTCGGCGTGGTCGCGAACATGCAGTCCCTGTGGGCGGCGCTCGAGCCCCAGATGGTCGACCTCACCCTGCCGTTCCTCGGCTCGCCGCGCGCCGCCTGGCAGTACCCGTTCGGTGACCTGCAGCGATCGGGCGCGGTGCTCGCCGCGGGAAGCGACTGGTCGGTCTCGACACCGAACCCGCTCGCAGCGATCCACGTGGCCGTGAACCGGGCGGCACCGGGCCATGCCGGCAGCGGAACCGACGCGTTCCTACCCGAGCAGGCAATCGATCTCGCAACCTCACTCACCGCGTACACCGCCGGCTCGGCATTCGTGAACCACCTCGACGACGTCACGGGCACCGTCGAGGTCGGCAAGTTCGCCGACCTCGTCGTGCTCGACCGCGACCCGTTCACGGGGCCGCCGTCCGAGATCGGAGCGACCCGCGTGCTGCAGACGTTCGTCGAGGGCGAGCGGGTCTACGCGTCGACCGACGCGTAGACCCGAGCCGACGGGATCCAGGCGTCCTCGCTATCGGTGACGCGACGCGGCTGGCTCCGACGTGATGCGAGGGGCAGGAGACGACTCGCCCACAGCTTGGGTACGACGCGCATCAGCACGAAGTAGCTCACGCCGGCGGTGATGGCACAGGGAATCGACGCGGCGATCAGGCCGAGGTCGAGGCCCGGGACGTACGTGAACGGGTCCAGCAGCACGAGGTACGTCGCCATGCCGACAAGCAGCGAGACGAGTCCGGCCGGGTTGAAGCCGGCGAAGTACCAGTACCGGCCCGACGAATCGTTGGAGAACAAGCCACGGACATCCAGTTCCTGACGGCGGATGAAGAAGTAGTCGACGATCTGAATCCCGCAGATCGGCCCCAGCAGGATCCCGGCGAGCGTGATGAACGCGCCGTAGTTCGCCATGAAGAGGTCGGAGAACACGGTCGGGCCGCCGATCTCGATGAGGAATGCGGTCGGATCGCCGCCCGACGCCGGCAGGGCGAGGGCCGCGAACATGCCGATCGCGAGCACCAACCCCATCATCAGACCGAGGCCGGCCATCGAGGGGAGCGCAGCGTGCCGGATCGACTTCGCGTTTCGGGTGAGGCCGCCGACATACGGCCACCGGGACATGCCTCCGGCGACACCGAGTTCGATCACCAGCATGAAGTTGACCCGGTTCTCAGGGAACGGAGCCAAAGCCTCGGCGCTGAAGATCTCGTCCACTCCGAACTGCGCGAAGATCGTGACTCCGATCCAGACGGCGAGTACCAGCACGGTGATCGCCACGACCGGCCCGGCCCAGCGAAGCGTCGTATTGCCCCGTCGAAGCAGGAAATGGACGGCGACGACACCGACCAGCGAGAAGACCACCGCCCAGACGCTCGTCTGTGCTGCGTCGATGACGCCCATCTGCACCAGAGCAGCCGCGGCCGCCTCGGCAAGCGAGATCATCAGCACGGCATTCCAGCCCACCAGGATGACCAGGGCGAGCATAACCGCCAAGAAGGAACCGCGAACGCCGAAGATGGGCCGCGTCGACCGAACGGCTTCGACTCCATAGCGACTGGCCGCGGGGAGTGCCGCGAGGAGCACGACGAACACGCCGATGAGTGTGCCGGCGATGATCGCCAACGCCCCTTGGGTCGCTCCGAGGTATGCCGCAACGAACCCGCCACTGATGAAACACGGCTCTCTGGTGAAGGTCGCGTAGTAGGCCTGCTCGAACTCTTCGGGCGGGACCATCCCGACGCTACCGTGGAGCCTGCCAGTCGACCCCCAGCCGGCGGTCGCGTACTCGACGTGACGAGTACGACTCTGGCTCTATTGCGATAGACGGAAGCTATCGCTCGCCGAGCATCGACCCAACGAACGCGATGTGCGCCGTCTCTTCGACCAATTCGGCCGTGCACAGTGCGTCGTCGATGTCACGTCCGATCGCGACGAGCCCGTGTCCTTGGAGCACGACCGCCCGCAGGCCCGACGCCGAGTCGAAACCGGCAAGCACGGTGTCGATCTGGTGGGCCGCCACCGAGTAACTCCCGGTGTCGATGACCGGCACGGGGCCGCCCAGCTTCAGCTCGGAGTGGTAGGTGACATTCGGTATCGCACGACCCGTCAACGACCAGCCAACTGCCCATGGCGAGTGGCAGTGGACGATCGCGTTGACATCGGCACGTGCGGCGTAAATCGCGCCGTGCAGCAGTGCTTCTTTCGTCGGTGTGCGGGTCCCGTCGACGAGTGCGCCGGTCAGACGGGCAATCACGACCGCTTCCACATCCTCGCCCTGAAACGAGCAGTCGGTAGCCTTCACCGCCATGAGGTCGCTTCCCGCGACACGCACGCTGACGTTGCCGCCGTTCCCGGATTGCATCTTCTGCTCCCAGCAGCGTCGCTGTGCCGCGATGACCGCGTGGCGCTCCTCCGCGTATGCGATGGTCACGTTCACGCCGCCCCTTCGAGTTCGATGAGGCGGAGCATCTCCGAGGCTGCGACGTGTGCGAACTCGGGGTCGATGAGGTTCGCATCGACGGTCCGCACACGGATCGTCGGCGCCAGACCCGTTCGGAACTCTTCCAGGATGGCGGCGTCCACGACCGGGTCATGCAGCGCTTCGCCGGGGCGTGCGTAGGTCCGAAACCCTTGGGTGGGAAGGAGCACGGTGACCGGTCCGCGGGCCTGGTTCAGCCGTTCCACGACCAGCCGGGCGATCGCGCGGGCCTCGAGCTCGGTGAGCTTCACGTGGGCCAGCTGCGCGTTGTGCCAGATGACCTTCCGGTCAGCGGCATCCGGAAAGAGCTCACCGCGCCATTGGCAGATGAAGTCCAGACCGCCAGGAGCGACGACCATCGGGATCCCGGCCTCCGCGGCCGCGGTGAGACGGTTCTCAGTGCCGGCTCCGAATCCGCCACCGAGGTACTCGTAGACGATTTCGTGCAGGGTCAGGTCCATCGTTGCCGCGAGCGTCCCGTCGCCCACGAGCTCCTCGAGGATCTGGCCGCCCACCCCGGTCGCGTGGAAGGACATCACCGCCAGGCCGGCGGTCTCCAGTTCCGCCACCGCCCGGGCGACCCCGTCGTTCGTTGCTCCCATGAGCGTGGTCCCGACGGTGGAACGCTTGGGCACGACGATCTGACGGCCCCCGGCATCCACCATCCCGGTCACCGCTGCGGCCGCATTCGCGAGGACTCGTTCACTGATCGGGTTCAACCCGGCGAGATCGGTGATGGACGGCATCACGGTGATGTCCTTCGTGCCGACGATCGCGTCAAAGGTGCGGGTCCCGCACGCGACCGTGGAGACGATGAGCTTCGGCACCCCGATCGGCAGCGCCTGCATCGCTCGTGCCGCGATGGTCGTGTTCTGCAGTCCTCCCAGGCCCAGCGCACCCTGGATCCTGTTCGACGAATGCAGCTCCTGGAACAGTTCCACCGCTCCCTTCGCCATGACATCGAGAAGGAAGTCTTTGGGCCGGTCGACGATCTCTGTCCAGCGGTATCCGGCCGCCTCCGCGACCTCTTCCCGCCGGATGTTCGACGAGGACTCATGCGCTCTCGACGTGCTGATGTCGATGGTCAGCGGACGGCCGCCGTTCGCGGTGATCTGGCTGGAAACGAACCCGATCTCCGCCTGTTTCGTGTCACTGCTCGCGAGCACTGCGATCGTGTTCATACAAGCCCCAGCACAGGCGTCTCACGGATCCGGTCGAGGAGTGGACGGTCATGCGCCCCGAGGATGAAGCTCGGATCAGCGACCCGATCGCGTTGGGCGACGATCGAGTTCCACATCCCGATCGCATCAACGTAGCGTCCCGGCGGCGTGATGTCGTAGCCGAGTTCAGGGATCGGCTCGAGATTCTCCGGACAGAAGATCGAATCACCGGAGCAGACGAAGTTACCGGCCGCGGTGTCGACCTCAACCGAGAGATGACCCGGGGAATGCCCGTGCGTTTCGAACACCCGCACGCCGGGGATGAGCTCCCGCTCGCCCACAACGGTCGTGAAGTCCACGCCTGCGAAGTGCGGAGTGACGCCGATCGCCTCATTCTCGTACGACTTGTAATACATGGGAATCGGGTTCTCAGCGAACGCGAGTTCACGCTCATGCACGTAGATCGTGGCGTTCGTGAACTTCTCCAGGTAATACGAGTGGTCCCAATGCAGATGGGTGATCGCAATGACCCCGATGTCCTCGCACCGGATATCCAACGCAGCCAACCGCTCATGAATCGCCATCCCGTCCGGCTGGTGCGAGCCCGGATGGTGGTACTTCGACGCACGCTCCGTCCAACTCATGCCCGTATCGACCAACATCAGCTCCTCGCCCCCTTCGACGAGGAATGCGAAGTCCGGGATCTCCACCCGATCATGCGTGGCGCCGTCGACGTAGGGATGAACCGAGTGATGGAACAGATACTGCGCGGGCACGGTCGTGACGAATCCCGTATTCAGCGGTCGGATCGTCAAACTGGTCACGGCTACTCCTCGCATGGTCGGTGCGGCGGTCTTGGCGTGCCCGGTTGTTGGTCCCGGAAATGCGACATGGCTGTCCGCTGCGGTATATACCGACGATCGCAGACAAGGGCGAAAGGGACAACGACGCATTCGCGTCCTCATATATAGGAAATAGCTATCGCGCGGAAGGGAAGGCGGCCGCAGACTGCTCGGATCGCTGCCGTCGCCGCGAGCGCAACTCAGCTGATGAATGCCTATCGCGGCGAGCCGACCGGCGGCTGCGACCGGGGCATCACGGCCGCCGCCGCGCGAGCCGCCGCCCACAGGCCCCATCCGGGAGCGTCGGTGGCGCAACGTCGGCGAGGCAGAACAGCAATACCACCACGGCTCATACGCGCCCGCTCCTCCGCCACGCGTCGGGCTCTGGCCTCGAGGACCGCGATACCCGAAGAAACCTCGCCATAGCGCTCCCCATCGTTGGGAACGCATGCAGCGACCTTGGCCGCCACGGTGCTGGACATCCCAGACAGGGAGCCCTATAGGCGTACTGCGTGATCACTCGTTGCACCGAACCGACCTGATCCCTCTGACGTCATCCGCACCATCCGCCGCATCGTCGCGCCCATTCCTCACCGATCGCGAGTTCACCCTTGACGTAGGCGCAGGGCAGCCAGCCTAAGCCCGACTCCCGTCGGGCCTCCCGCCCGTACGTGCTTTATTGTTCAATACCCAACGAAGACCCCCGCGCGGCGTGTGGGTTTGAAACCCCACCCCGCACGGAGGTCAGCGCAGTTGTCGATCGCTACAGTTGGCGACCGTGGCCGGTGGTCAGACGCGCTCCAGCTTTCGATCGGCGGTTGTGGCTTGGTCGTGCGCGACATCCGGCTGCTGGAGCCGCGGGAGGATGAGCACGCAGACCAGCATGATCACGGCCGTGACCGCCGGGATGAGTGCGATGTAGAAGATGCCTCCCCCGGTTGCTTGGAGGATCGCGGTCGCTGCGATCGGTGCGAGGCCACCGCCGACGACTGCCGCGAGGTGGTACGACAGGGATGCCCCGGTGTAGCGGGTGTCGGTGGTGAAGAGTCGAGCGACGTCCGATGCGAGCACGCCGTAGGCGGCGCCGACGAAGATCATCGAAACTCCGACCGCGATGTACAGACCCCACGGCGGAGCAACGGCGGCCAGGAAGAAGGACGGGAACGCCCAGACGAGCAGCCCGATCGCTGAGATGACATTGATCGGTTTCGTGCCGATGCGCACGCTCAGCACGGCCGCCACGACGATGAAGATGCCTTCGACGACCGCTGCAACGATGTTCGCAGGCAGAGAGAACGCCGAAGAGATCCCGACTTCATCGATCGCGTAGACGAGCATGAAGCTCGTCATCAGGTAGTAGGTGAGGAACACCGCAGAGAACGACCCGATGCCGACAAGGAGGTGCGGTGTCTGGAACTTGAAGAGCTGCACAAGAGGAACGGATCGCTTGTGCTCACGTGCCGAGAGCGCGAGGAACTCGGGGCTTTCCGCCACCTTGGACCGGATGATGAACCCGATCGGGACGAGGACGATGGAGGCGAGGAACGGGATCCGCCATGCCCATTCCTGCATCGCTTCGGGTCCGAATGCGGCGTTCACGCCGATCATCACCGAGGTCGCCAGGATCAGACCGATCGGGGAGCCCATCTGCGCGAAAGAGCCGAACAGTGCCTTCTTCTGCGGGGGGGCATGCTCCACGCCGATCAGCGCGGCCCCGCCCCACTCCCCGCCGGCGGCGAGTCCCTGAACCAGTCGCAGTGTCACGAGAAGGATGGGTGCGATCACCCCGACCTGATCGTATCCGGGCAACAGACCCATCGCGAATGTGCCGAAGCCCATGAGCAGCAGCGTCATGATGAGGGTCTTCTTGCGACCGATCCGGTCGCCGATGTGTCCGAAGATGATCGCGCCGAGGGGTCGGGCGACGAAGCCCACGCCCATGGATGCGAACAGGATGAGGACGCCGATCAGCGGGGTGACTTCGGGGAAGAACACCACGTTCAGGGCGATGACCGCGGCCTGTGCGTAGATGAAGAAGTCGTACCATTCGATGGCGGTGCCGATGACGGCTGCCCCGGCGACTCGTCTCATCGACGTCGCCTGGGTTGGTGTGGTGCTCATAGCTTCTGCTCCTTTGCATAGCCGTTGATGGTGTCGGATTGTCGTGCCTGGCGGGATCGTGCGGCAGGCTCGCCGATTCCGCCGCCGCCGCCGGTGAGGATCTCGATGCGGTCGCCGCGGTCGAGGATGCCGCTGAACACCGATGCGATCGGTTCGGTCGTGCCGTTGGCCCGCATCACCCGGAATCGGCCGACGCCGCCCGCGTTGCCGCCGTGGAGGCCTGGCGCCCCGGAGCGGTGCCGGTCGGAGTACCCGGCGATCTGCACACCGTCGTCGAGGGCTTCGTAGACCCTGCGGATGCCGAGCCCGCCGCGGTGCCCGCCGTCCCCACCGCTTTCCTCGACGAGGGAGTACTCGGTGATGGCGAAGTGGGTGTAGTCGGTCTCGAGAGATTCGATCGGAGCGTTCGCGCAGTTCGAGATGGGATTGTCAAGCGCGTCGGCGCCGTCGTGCGTCTGGCATCCGCCCCAACCGCCACCGAGGATCTCGACGACGACTTGGTAGTCGCCCGATTCCGCGAGACGGCTGATCGCGAAGGCGGTGGTCGTGTCGAACCCGGTCGCGACCGCGGCATCCGGAATCGCATCGCCCATGGCGCGGACGACGACGTTGAACACGCGGCTGGCGGGGGTGAGCCTGGCCCGCACCGCCGCGGGCGGCGCCGGGTTGAGGATCGAGCCGTAGTCCGTGAGCACGGTGATCGGCCGGTTGCATCCCTCATTGAAGGGGATGTCGGTGTCGCTGATCATGCACCGGATGGCGCTCTGTACCGCTGAGATCGTGGACGCGTAGGGGCAGTTGACGTTGCCGACCACCTGTGGGCCGCTGCCGCGAAGATCCACCGTGATCTCGTCTGCCGCGACGGTGAGTTCCACCTGAATCGGGATGTCCCCGGCACCCCATGGTTCGCCGTCGACGAAGTCGGACGCGGTGTACCGCCCGTCGGGGATCGCTCGGATGGCCGCGCGGAAGCGTCGTTCCGAGTAGTCCTGCAGTTCCTGCATGGCGTCGAGGGTGGGCTGGGCTCCGTAGCGGTTGGCGATCTCGGCGAACCTCACCTGTGCGATGCGGTTCGCCGCGAGCTGAGCTTCCAGATCCCCGATGACCAGGTGCGGAACGCGGACGTTCGCCTCGATGATGCGGCGAACGAAACCCCGTTCCCCCCAGTCTTTCGAAAGGGAGAAGGTCGACACCGGTAGCCGCAGGCCCTCCTGGTAGATCTCGGTCGCATCGGCGCTGAGGCCGGCGAACGCGCCACCGATATCGACGTGGTGTGCGGTGGTCGCAGCGAACCCGACGAGCTTGCCGGCGAGGAAGATCGGGTTGAACAGGTACAGGTCCTGAAGGTGCTGGCCACCCTTGTAGGGGTCGTTGTACAGGATGGCGTCGTCGTCGGTCAGCGCCGCGACGTCGATGTCGGCAAGGGCGTGCTGCAGCGCGATCGACACACCAGCGGTCATGATCGGGATGCATTCGGCTTGCGCGACGATCGCGCCGCGGGCGTCGGCGAACGCCACCGAGAAGTCCCTGGCCTCGCGAACGATCGATGAGAACGCGGCGCGCCTGAGGTTGACCGCCATCTCGCGGGCAAGGGACTCGAAGGCCGACTTGAACAGGCCGAGTTGGTGCTGGCTCATGAGCTGCTCCGTTCGAGGAGGATGTTGCCGTGGGGGTCGAGGGTCGCCTGCCAGCCGGCGGGCACCAGGGTCGTCGAGGTTTCATCCGCGATGACGGCAGGCCCCTCGACCGGTTGGATGAGGCCGCCGCGGTGCAGCAACGGCGCGTCCAGCCGCGCGCCGGCGATCACCATCGAGGTGGTCCTGGCCGGTTCGTCGACGCGTGAGATCTCGGTCCCCGCGGTCGGCGGCTTGGGGCCCATCAGGCGGAGCCGGAGGGTGACCAGCTGTGCTGTGCGCTGGTCGCTGGAGTGCCCGAACTGCCGCTGGTGCGCGGCATGGAACCGCTCGAGCAGCGTTTCGGGGTCCTCCCCCGGGGTGAACGGCACAGACAGTTCGAAGCCCTGGCCGCGGTAGCGGATGTCCGCGAGCCACGACTCGGTGAGTTCTCCGGTTGCGACGCCGGATTCGGCGATCTCGTCTCGGGCGGTTTCTGCGATGTCGTGACAGGCGTCGGCGAGTTGCCCGGTTCCGACATCCGCCAGGTCGGGCTGGAACCAGGTCACCGAGAAGTCCCGCTTGAATGATGCTGTCAAGAGTCCGTAGGCCGAGGTGAGGCCGGCGTGCGGGGGCACGAGCACCCGGTCCACGCCGAGTTCGTCGGCGACGGATGCCGCGTGCAAGGCGCCCGCCCCGCCGTAGGCGATCAGCGCGGCCCCTTCGAGTTCGTGCCCGCGTTCCAGTGAGACTTCGCGGATGGCGCCGGCCATCGTCACGTTCGCAAGCTGGATTGCATCTGCGGCGACCTGCTCGACTGGTCGACCGAGCGCGGCAGCGAGGGGTTCGAACGCGCGGTGCGCGGCGTCTCGGTCGAGGGCGAACCGGCCGGCCAGGCGGGCCTCGGCGGGCATCGCGCCGACCAGGAGATTGGCGTCGGTGATCGTGGGGCGGGTGCCGCCCCGGCCGTAGCAGGCGGGCCCGGGTGCGGCGCCGGCGCTCTCCGGGCCGACCGAGAGCAGGCCGCCTGCGTCGATGTGCACGATGCTGCCGCCGCCCGCGCCGACCGTGTGGATGTCCACCAGCGGCACCCGCAGCGTCAACCCGTCGACGGTGGTCTCGGTGGCGAGTTCTGGCTCGTCGCCCTCGACGAATGAGACATCCGTGCTGGTGCCGCCCATGTCCATCGTGATGATGCGCCCGACTCCGGCCGCGGACGCGATGGTGACCGCGCCGCTGACGCCTGCGGCCGGCCCGCTCAGGAGCATGGTCACCGGCCGGGCGATCGCCGCTTCAGGTGGCACGATGCCACCGTTGGACTGCATCACCGACATCGACCGGACACTGCGAGCCGCGACATCCGAACGCAGGTTCGTGAGATAGGCGCCAACCCGGGGTCGGATGAACGCGTCCACGACGGTGGTTGTGGTGCGCTCGTACTCGCGGAACTCCCGCACGACTTCGTGGCTGAGGGAGACCGGTACCGTCAGCCCGGCCTCGGTGATCGCCGCCGCGACGCGGCGCTCATGTTCCGGGTTCGCATAGGAGTGGAGCAGGCAGACTGCGATCGCTGCCACGTTGGACTCGGCCAGCGTCGTGATCGCCCGATTGAGATCGTCGTCATCGATCCCCCGCAGGACGGTGCCGTCAGCGGCGACGCGCTCGGAGACTTCGACGATGTTTTGCCGGGCGACCAGCGGTTGCGGCTTGGCGTAGCCGAGGTCGTACATGCGGGTGCGGTCCTGCCGCTGGAGGAAGACCAGGTCTCGGAACCCCTTGGTGGTGATCAGTCCGATCGGGCCGCCCTTGCGCTCGAGGAGCGCGTTCGTGGCGATGGTGCTGCCGTGCAGCAGCGCCGCACCGTCGGCGAGTCCGTCAGGCAGCCCGTCGACGCCTTCCATGACCGCGATCGAGGGATCGTCGGGGGTCGAGAAGACCTTGTTGGTCGCGACGATCTGCCCACGGTCGTCGACGACGACGATGTCGGTGAAGGTGCCGCCGCACTCGATTCCGATCCGCATCGTTCCTCCTGGGGTGTCGTTTCGATATCAGTAGCTGGGTGGGGAGATGAGCCAGACGGCCACCGCGTTGCCGCCATCGGCCTCGCGGGCACGGTGCGGTGTCGACGAGGCATAGGAGATGCTGTCGAGCGCGCCGAGCACGTGCGTCTCGGACCCGATGGTCACCTCGAGCCGACCGCTCACGACCAAGAGCGTTTCCTCCGAGTCGCCGTGCGCATAGAGTTCGTCGCCGGTGGAACCGTGGGCTTCGAACTCGCCGATGAAGGATTCGATCTGCGTGTTCGTGGTCGGCGTGATGCGCACTTTGCGGGCGCGGACGCCATACGGGTTGAAGCTGGCCGTCTCGTGCCGGTGCACCGACAGATGCCGTGGCTCGTTGAAGAGATCGCCCACCGGCATCTCGAGCGCTGAGCAGATACGCTGCAGCGTCGCGATCGTCGCACTCGCCCGATCCCGCTCGAGTTGACTGAGGAAACTCTCGCTGATCTGCGCTTCCGCGGACACGCTCGCGAGCGTCTTGCGCAGCACACGACGCCGAGACCTGAGGCGATCGCCCACGGTGTGGTCATTGAGGAGCACGTTCTCCGGCATGCCCACGAAGCTACAGCGCTCTTTCATGAGAGTCAAGTGTTCTTGAGTATCAGTTCATTTTTCTTTACTATTGAGTGGAGCTGACAACGTCGATGGTGAGGGTGAACTGATGATCAACGGAGACTTCGGATTCTGGGCGAATCGAAACGACCCGATCCATGCCGACCCGCTCGTCGAGTCCACAACGACCGACGTCGTCATCGTCGGCGGCGGCTACACCGGTCTGTGGACGGCGCTCTCAATGCACGACTTGGACCCGTCACTCGAGATCACCGTGCTCGAAGCCGAGCAGTTCGGGTTCGGGGCATCCGGTCGAAACGGCGGATGGCTCTCGGCCAAGCCCGTGGGCATGCGCAACGTCCTCGCGCGTCACGGGCGCGACGCCGTCCTCGACGTGGAACGCCGGCTCCAGGACACGATGGAGGAAATCGTTCAGGGCTTCGCAGCCGACGGCGTCGACATCGGGGCAGCACACGGCGGGTGGATGCAGGTCGCCCGGTCCGAGCCCGAACTCGCCAGGCTCCGGTCAGGCCTCGACGCGCATCGTGCATGGGGCCTCGACGAAACTCGGGTGCGCCTCATCGACGGCACCGAGTTCCGCGAGTCCATCCACATCCACGACGCCCTCGGCGCACTCGTCTCGCCCGACTGCGTCCGCGTCGACCCGTTCCTTCTGCTCCACGCGATCGCCGACCGGGCGCGTGTCGCGGGCATCCGCCTCCACGACCACTCCCGTGTGACCTCGATCAGTCCGGGCGTCGTGCGTGTCGGCGACATCGAAGTCCTGGCCCCCCGGATCGTGATCGCCACCGAGGGATACTCCTCGGCGCTCCCGAACCGCAAGCGCGAGCTGCTCCCGCTGAACAGCGCCATGATCGCCACCCGGCAACTCACCTCCGCGGAATGGGCACGCGTGGGATGGGAATCGGCCGCCGGGCTCTCCGGCTCCGCGCACACCTACTTCTACGGACAACGCACCCCCGACGGGCGCATCATCATCGGCGGGCGCGGCAAGCCCTACCGGTTCGGATCACGATTCGACAATCGCGGCCAGATCGACCGGGGCACCGTCAACGCCCTCGAAACCATCGTCGAAGACCTCTTCCCCGGCCTAGGCGCACGAGCCGACTACGCCTGGTGCGGCGTGCTCGGCGTGACCCGCGACTGGAGTCCGTTCGTCGACTGGGACGCCGAGACCGGAATCCTCGAACTCGGAGGCTACGCAGGCCAAGGCGTCACCGCCGCGAAGCTTGCAGGCCAGGCAGGCGCGGCACTCATGCTCAACCAGGCAGACCCGATCACACGAATCCCTTGGGTACGACCCAAACCCCGACGATGGGAACCTGAACCACTCAGATGGATCGGTGCGAACGGACTCTACAAAGCGTACTCAATGGCCGACTGGATCGAGCACCGATCCAAGACATCCCGCACTTCCATCGTGGCGAAAGCGGCCGACATCATCGCCGGAAGATAGGATCGGAGGCCCCTCAACTAGGACCGGGCGAAATTGAACTAGGACCGGGCGAAATTGACTTCGACACAGTTCCGTCGCGGCCATGGCTCAGCGCACAAGAGTAACTGGGAGCTGAACCTGCAAGTCCGTGCCGTTCACCTGACTAAATGCGTGGATTGTGCCGACCTCGGAAAGACCGATTGTCGCGTCCCTGAAGTGAACCACGATTGCGTCTTCCGCGATCGTGACGCTGTCGGCTTCGTAATTCGCCTGGGTGTTGCTCGACCACTCGAACACGTGGGCCGTGACCTTCTCATGGAAGCGCACACCGAACCGCTTGCCGCCGTTGCCGTCAGGTCCGTAGTAATCGACCCCATATCCGAAGTATTCGACTAGCGCGACGTCAGCCGCTTCCCCAAGATCCCATGTGACTGTGACCGACCGCTCATCTTCTTCCACGAGCACCGACGTGACGAGACGTGGCAGGGCAGGAGTCATGTTCAGACGATAATCGACGCTGCGGGCAACAGCATTCATAGCAAAGGGTGCCGCCGGAAAGGGTCGAAGCACGCGCCGCGGATGATTCCTGGCGACGACGCTGCCCAACCTCGGCTGGCGTGCCCCGAAGCGGCACACGCCCATCGACTGGAGCACGGTCTTGTAGTCACTTAATAGTCACAAAGTCGGCATCACAGTCGTTCACCTGAGTTCACACTTCCGCGAGATTTCGGGGCTCGTGAGCTCGGGTGAAGCCGAGTGAATCACTACTGGATATCTTCTGCTTCCCAAGCAGACAGCGCGGGTTCGATTCCCGTCATCGGCTCTTCGTGAATAATCCCTGATCAACATGCTTTTTTGACCGATGTCGACGCCCATGAATTCGATTTGTTTTCGTCGCATCACGGTTAACTCACGGTATCAGGCGCTCCTGCTCTTTCCGTGGGTCAGGCCCTGCCGGGGAGGACGGGTTTGTGGCCGCCGAGGGTGAGCATGGCGAGGGCGATGAGGGCGTCGGGTGATTTGAATCCGAACGCGATGCGGGTGATGAGGCGGATCTTGGAGTTCATCGACTCGACGCGTCCGTTGGACAGGCCGTGTTCGATCGCGGCGAGGATCGCGGCGCGGTGCTTGACGATCGTTCTCTGTAGTGTCACGAACGCGGGGATCCGGCACCGGCGTGCCCAGCCCACCCACTTGTCGAGCGCTTCACCGGCTTGATCGTGGGGCAGTTTGAAGATCACGCGTAAGCCTTCCTTGAGGTAGTAGGCCCGGCCGAGCCTCGGGTCGGTCTGCACGACCCAGGCGAGATTGGCCTGCTGCTTCTCGGTGAGGTTCTCCGGGTTCTTCCACAACGCATACCGGGAGTTCTTCAGCCCGGCGGCGCGAGCGCTGTCCGGGCGGGCCGGAGCGTCCTTGCGCGGCCGACCCCGGCTCCTTCGGGCTTCGTTCGCGCGGGCGGCTTTCCGGGCGTCGTTCCACGCGGCCCGGCGAATTTCATCGAGGGCCTCGGTGGCCCACTTCACCACGTGGAACGGGTCAGCGCAGCGAACCGCGTTCGGGCACTTCTCGGCCACCACCGCGGCGATCCACGCGGCCTCATCCGCGGAGACATGCGTGATCCGGGCGGATCGTTCCGGGCTCAGCGGGTCGAAGAACGTGACGAGCGTGGCCTTGTGCTGCCCCGGGACCGCCCAGACCAGCCGGCCGCTGTCGTGGTCGACGACGACGGTCAGATTTTTGTGTCCGCGCTTGTAGGAGATCTCATCGATCCCGATCCGGGTCAGCCCGGCGAACTGGTCGTGGAGCTTGCCGGTGTCGTCCCCGACCCGGGTGATGATCGCGCCCACGGTGCGTCACGCGATCCGCATCAGCTCGGTGATCGCGGTATTGGACATCTGGGTCGCCAGCCAGGCGACTTGCGCGTCGAAGAAGGCGGGTGTGACCGGTCTGGTGCCGAGACCACGGCACCGCCGCGACGGTCACCCCCGTGCTACCGGCACGACACCCAACCCTCGGCGCGTCCGCTTCCAGCTCAACCCGAACCGGCCCGGAATCCAACGACGGCCACCGTCTGCGGCCCTCGCCCTGGTCATAGCGTGGGCACCGCCGCCGGCAGATCCCGCACCGGTTCCGCATCGACCCCGTCGACCTCACCTGCGCGACCAGCACACCAGCTTCCTCGTCGAGATCGACCGCCTCGACCACCGTCTTCTCGACACCGAGCAGAGTTCGCCATAGCCGTGCATTCCGCACGCCGTTTCCCCGTCTGAAAGTTTCTATTCCTTGAACAGTCAGAAACCTAGACAGGAAGAGGCGTGCGGCCGTCCAGACGCCCCGAAACCACCCACGGTTACGTCAGGAGCGCCCAAATAGGGTTTGCCTCTACCTCACGCGGTAGACGGGGGTTGATCGTGGCGCGCTGCGCACGCTGCTGGAGCGCTCGCTCGCCGAACCGAGAACGTGATCGCGAGTGCCCTGAGAACGCTGAGCGCGCCACCTGCAGCACCCGGCAGGCGTATCCCCCGCCAGGATCATTGAGTCCGCCGTGCTGAGGATGCAGGGCTCCTTGTGCAGCAAAGTGAGGACCACATGTTCCCCGCTCGCCATAACCATGTCTCCCCCATCGTGGGCAGGCAACTCCCGGCTCCGCCGTCCCGGCGGCGAGGCCGTCGGGATCCGCCCGAAGACCTCGTCTTGCCCGGGTCGGCTCTTGGCGGAGACCGCCACGCCCGCCCCGGCGGTCGACTAATGTCCCCGGGCTACACGGCCCGTGGCCGTGGTGCGGCGGGCGGCGCCGCGGCTTCGGCTCGACGAGCGTGTTGCGGGAGTCGGATCGCGAGGGCGATGCCGACCAGGGCGAAGACCGCGGCGCCGATCGGTTGCGCGATCTCCAGCATCAGGAAGCCGAGGACGAACACGACGAGGCTCCCGGCGAATCCGATGCCGACCCATTTCAAGGATCGACCCTCCCGCGCGATGGCGATTCCGAGCACGATCCCGCCGATGAGGAAGAGCAGCAGGCCGATGCCTGCGGTCACGACCAGGGGCAGACCGTAGACGTCCTCATTCACCTGGTGGATTCCCGGCCTGTCCGCGAGGTAGGCGCGGCCGATGGCGGGCTGCGCGAAGGCGGCGACACCGAAGACCGCGACGAGGAACACGCTCCCGATGATGAAGCTTGCAGCGCCGAGGGTTGCGGGTACGGCCGTGCGACCGCGAACGAGGAAGGCGAGGACCGCCACGATTCCAAGCTGGCCGAGCGCCGCGCCGGCGATGCTCGCGCCGAGGTGGCTCACCAAGAACTGATCCGTGGTGATGTACTCGGCATAGCTCTGGAAGTCGGTGTCGTAGCTGGGCTGGTGCGTGATCGTGCCGAGCGCCAGCAGGGCACCGTAGACGGGGATCAGCCATAGGCCGGCCGTGGCGAATCTCGTCATAGGCCGAGATTCAGCAGACATTGTGGAACTCCATCTTTCGTTGGGCTTGAGGCAATCTGGGGACGAGAAGTGGATGTTACTAGCTAGGCTTGGAACTCACAGACGATGCCTCACAACTTCTACTCCCATTAGCGTCAATTGAGTAGTCCCCACTTCCGGCAGGCCGTTCCCGCTCGGGTGTCCCGATTGGTGGTGTAGCGCGCGGTGGCCGGAACCGGAAGCGACGACGCGGGCGGCCCGCCGTTGCGAGCCGCCCGCCTGATCCTCAGCGCCGGGTCATGGTCGAGTCGTACCCGCCGCCGCCGGGGTAGACCCAGGCGCCGTCCATCACGCGATCCCGGTCGCGGAACTCTCCGCGGAAGTAGGCCGGGCTCCCCTTCGGGCCGCCCCAGATGGTGAGCGTGTCGCCCTCCAGCTCGTACGTGTAGTCGAGCGTGTTCCCCGCGGAGTCGTAGAACCGGGAGACGACGTCCGTGCCGGCGGGCTCGCCGAACGGACGGAGGTGCCCGATCACCTCGAGCCCCACGATCCGCTCGCCGAACTGCTCCAGCTCGACGTGCTGTAGCAGGAAGTGCCGCCCGTTCATCCACTCGTAGCGCACGATGCCTTCCACGCCGCCGGTCACCGCCCACTCCCCGACGAGGCGGTCGAGCGCCGCGACGGCCGCGCTCGGGGCCGGGCTCTCGTTCGCTGCGTCGACGTCGCCGGCCCGGTCGGACGCGGCCGGCGTGGCGAGCAGGAACCCGCGCGCCTGCTCGGCGACGGACTCCGGAGCCACCCAGAAGGCGGAGTGGTCATGACCCTCCAGCTCGAGGACGCGGACGTTCGGCAGCAGTTCGGCCAACGCCTCGGCGCCCGCGCGGATGAAGGCCTCGCCGTTCCCCCCGACCGCCACGGCGATCGGGGCGTCGATTCGCCAGCGATCCCGGGGCAGGGGCGCGCCGTCCTGGAGCCCCTGCAGGATCCGTCCGTCGTACGCGTAGGTGTGGGCGTAGCGGACCATCTCCTGCCAGGACGGGTCCTCCTTCATCATCGGGAGGTACTCGGCGGGGACGCCGATCATCTCGGTCATGAAGTACTCGACGGCCTCGTCGCGTCGGCCCGCGGATACCAGCGCCTCCTGGTGCTCGACGTACCCGGCGGGTGCGGGGGCGCGGGAGTCGTCGACGATGAACGGGGGCTCGTAGAGGTAGAGGCCCGCGACCTGACCTCCGAGAGCGCTGGCGGCGTCGAGGGCGAGACCGCACCCGCCGGATCCGCTGGTCAGGAACACCGGTGCGCCGACGACGTCGATCAGTGCGGCGATGTCCTCGATCTCCCTGGCCGGGTCGTAGGGCTGCGGGTCGCCGCTCTCGCCGCGTCCGCGACGGTCGTAGGTGACGACGGTGAAGTCTGCGGCGAGCGCGTTCGCGATGCCGGCGACGCCCGTGCGGTCCTCGGTGACGTTGCTGATCACGATGATCGCCGGACCGGATCCGGTCGTCTCGAACGCGATCGTTGTGCCGTCCGTCGAGCTGACGGTGGCGGTCTGGATGTCGCTCATGATGTCCTCCGTGTTCGGAGCCGCCCCTCGGGCAGCTTTCACAGGAACATCGGAGCCGTCGCGACGTTCTTGACATCCCGCTGCGAAATAGATTCGAGACGATCGGAGCTCACGCCGTCGCGTCGTCCGCCTTGCCCCGGAGATACCGCGATTCGACGCGGTTCTCGGTGAGGTCGGCGGCGGCCAGGAAATCGGCGCGCGCCGCATCCGCGCGCCCTGCGCGCTCCAGGAGATGGGCCCGGATGGCGTGCGCGCGGTGGGAGGTCAGGGGAAGCTCGCGCAGCCCGTGTTCGCGGTCGAGCCGATCGAAGAGCTCCAGTGCCTGCTCCGCGCCGAAGGCGTGCGCGACGGCGACCACGCGTGCGAGCATCGTCGGGCCGCTGGGCTCGAGCCGTTCGAGGGCGACGTAGAGCGCCGCGATCTGCCGCCAGTCCGTCGCATCGGCCGTCGTCGCTTCTGCATGCACCGCGGCGATCGCAGCCTGGACCTGATACGGACCGACCGGCCCGCGCGACCACACGGACTCGATGAACCCCGTCCCCTCGGCGATCATCGCGCGATCCCACCGGCCGCGGTCCTGATCGGCGAGCGGCACCAGCTTGCCGTCGGCGTCCGCCCGGGCGGCACGGCGGGAGTCGGTCAGGAGCATGAGGGCCAGCAGCCCTGTCGCCTCGGCGTCGTCCGGGGACTGGGCGTGCAGCAGCCGTGCCAGCCGGATGGCCTCCGCGGCGAGGTCCGCGCGCACCAGCCGATTGCCGGCCGAGGCGGTGTAGCCCTCGTTGAAGACGAGGTAGAGGACCTTCCGCACCGAGGTCGTGCGTGCCGCGAGGTCGTCGCCGGCGGAGAACTCGAACCGCGCTCCGGCCTTGCGCAGCTGCTGCTTCGCGCGGCTGATACGCACCGCCATGGTCTGCTCGGTCACGCCGTAGGCATGCGCAATCTCAGCCGTCGTGAGCCCTCCCACGGCGCGGAGCGTCAACGCGATCTGCGAACCGGAGGACAGCACGGGGTGGCAGCAGAGCAGCAGCAGGTGCAGGCTGTCGTCGACGTTGAGGGCGACCCGCGTGTCGGGGTCGACGAACTCGGGGGCACCGGCGACGTACTCCTCCTCCCGGCGCCGCTCGGCCTGTGCGGAGCGGATCATGTCAACCATCCGTCGGTAGCCCACGCGGATGAGCCACGCACGGGGCTCCGAAGGGATGCCGTCGGCGGGCCACTGCTGACTCGCCGCCAGGAGCGCCTCCTGCGCCGCGTCCTCCGCGGCGTCGAACCGGCCGAACCTCCGGGCGAGCGCGCCCACCACGTGCGGCGCCTCGGCGCGCAGCACGCGGTCGAGCGCGTCGGCGTGGGTCGTCAAGCGAAGTCGTCGCCCATGATCGGCCGGATCTCCATCGGCTCGCCGAGGACGGCGACCATCCTGCCCACGATGTCCTTCGCACGATCGAGGCTCGACACGTCGAGCACGGCGAAGGAGGCCAGCACCTCCTTCAGTTCCGCGTAAGGGCCGTCGGTGACGACCACCGAGTCACCCTGCTTCTGCACGGTCGTCGTCATCACCGGATGGCCCAGCCCCTCGGCGCTGACGAACTCGCCCGTCGCCCGGAGCTCGGCCTCGAACTTCTGGTATTCGGCGAACGCGGCGAGCGCGTCCTCCGACGGCACGTCCGCGGTCGCACCGTCCCACGCGTCGGCCGGTGTGTAGCCAAGGATCAAGAACTTCACGACGCCTCCCCTGTCGTGGCGATGGTAGCCGCCGCCGGATCGGCTGTCACCCGTTCGCGTCGGCGGAGGCGTCACTCCGCGCCGGTGAGGACCACCAGCTTCCCGCGCACGCCCCACGCAGTCGGGCTACCGCCACGTCTCGATGCGCAACCTCGTCGACCCCATCCACGAGCACACCGAACTCGCCCGTCGGGTGCCGAGGACTACTGGTTGGCGGTGCGTGTCAGCGCGTCGATCGCGTAGGCGACGGCAACTGATCCGGGATCTTTGAGCCCGATGCTGCGTTCCTGGTGCCACGCGGCGCGGCCGCGTGCGGATCGTAGCTTTGCGACGTCGTCCACGCGGGCGGTGAGAAAGCCGCGCAGTTCTGCCTCGTCGATGCCGGAGTCGAGCTCGTCGAGGGCGGGCAGTAGCACGTCGAGCAGCGTCTTGTCGCCCAGCTGGGCCCCGCCCTTCTTCGACACGGCAGCGCCGATGGCACGGCCGATCGCGATCGCGGCAGCCTTGTCGACCTGCTGGGTGTCATCGACCACAGAGGATGCCGAGAGCATGCCAGAGCCGACCAGCGCGGCGAACGTCGATGGGTTGGCGGACGCGAAGGCGACGGCCGCTGCACGCAGGAGGGTGCTGGCGGCGGCATCATCCGGAACCTCGTTGATGCGGGCGGCGATAGCGCTGACCCCGGCAGAAACGGTCAGGCCGAGGTCGCCGTCGCCCAGGGCGGCGTCGAGGTCACGGAGTTCGTCTTCGTGGGCGGGCATCTGTTCCGCGAGCCGGAGCAAGGCGCCCCGCAGGTTGGAGGTGAACCCGGTGGTGGCGACATCCGTGTCGTCGTCGTCTCCGGTGGCGGCGTCAGCGTCGTGTGTGATCGGGCGGGGGATCGACGTTCCCGGCCGGTAGAACGGGGACGAGGCGGGAGCGTTGAGGAGCTCTTCGAGTTCGCTGTCGAGCGGCATGATCGAGATGGACGCGCCGGCCATCTCCATGCTGGTGGCGTACTCGCCGACGAAGTTGTAGGCGATGTGAGCGCCTTCGGCCTCGATGAGCTCGGCGATCTCGGAGTAGAGCACGTACAGCTCTTCTGGAGGTGTCGCCCCAAGACCGTTGACGAGCACGGCCACCCGGGACCCTCCGCCCAATTGCAGTTCTGCGTTGAGGTGCCCGAACAAGGTGTCGGCGATGGATGAGGCGGTCGCGATCTCGACGGTGTCGACGCCGCTTTCGCCGTGAATGCCGACACCGATCTCCATTTCTCCCTCGGCGAGCGTGAAGGTCGGCTTGCCGGCGGCGGGAAGGATCGTGGGTGCCAGTCCGACTCCGGCGGTGCGGACCGCGTCAGCAGCGCGCTGGGCGACTTCCGCGACCTGGTCGAGATCATCGCCACGGTCTGCGGCGGCACCGGCGACCTTGTAGACCATGATCAGACCGGCGATGCCACGCCGGGTGCTCGCGTTGTCGGCCGGTGCAGACAGGACGTCGTCGGCCCCGAGAACCGTGCGGGTCTTGATACCCTCGACCTCGGCCTGCTCGCCGGCCAGATCGAAGTTGTACACGTCACCGCCATAGTTGCCGTACAGGTACAGCACGCCGCTGCCGGCGTCGGCTGCTTTCGTGGTGGCGAGGATCTGCGCCGGAGACGGAGACGAGAACACGTTGCCGACCGCCACACCCGTGGCCAGGCCCTTGCCGACGTAGCCGAGGAAGAGCGGAAGGTGACCGCTGCCGCCGCCGGTGACGATGCCGACGCGGCCCGGCGATGTGGTGGTGACGACGGCGCGGTGATCGCGAGACGCGAATCGGTAGGTGTCGGGGTGGGCCCGGACGATGCCGGCGAGCACTTCGTCCACGAACTCGTGCGGATCGTTGATGATCTTGCGCAACGTCATCGTGTGGTCCTCATTCTTCAAGCAGGGGTGGCGGGGAATCCGCACGGATGCGGAGGGTAGGTTCACGTTCACGGGCTGAGGTGTGCCGGCCCGGTCGCCCGCGGGGACCGGGCCGGCATGTGGCGGTCAGGCGACGAGCGTGTCGATGAGCGGCTCGACCTTGGCCTTCTGCGCGTCGCTGAGCTCGGCGAGCGGGCTGCGCGCGGAGCCGGTGTCGATGCCCTGGTACTTCACGGCGTACTTGAAGATCTCCAGCCAGTGCGCGTCTTGGGCACGGGCGGGGTCCATGAAGTACTCCATGAACGGCACGAACTTCTTCCACAGCTCGCGACCCTTGTCGAGGTCCTTCTCGTCGCGCACTGCGGTCTGCAGTTCCCGGCACTGCTTGGGGAACGCGGCCGGCAAGCCGGAAAGCCACCCATCCGCGCCTGCGGCGTAGCCGCCCAGCGGGGAGTAGTCATGCCCGTAGAAGATGGTGATCCCCTCGGACAGGGCACGCAGGTCTGCCACGCGTGCCGGGTCGCCGTGCGCGGCCTTGATCGAGACCACCACGCCGTCGTCGAACAGCTCAGCCGCCTGGCGGGGCGAGAGCTCGTAGCCGGCGAAGTTGGGGTTGTTGTAGAGGCAGATCGGCAGACCGACCTCGTCGTGGATGCGGCGGATGTGACGGATCGCCGCCTCCTTCGAAGGGGTGTAGTAGTACGGCAGGATGACCATCAGCTGGTCCGCGCCGGAGGCCTTGGCCGCATGTGCGAGCTTCAGGGTCTCGGCGGTGCCGTACTTGCCGACGCTGGCGAGCACCGGAACCTGGCCGGCGACGAATCGCGTCACGTGATCGATGATCGCGATCTGCTCGTCGTTGTCCATCGCGAGCATCTCACCGGTGCTGCCGGCGACCGAGATCGAGTCGGCACCGTTCTCCAGCAGCCAGGTGATGTACCGTTCCTGCGCGGCGGGGTCGTACTGCTCGTTGCCATCCCAGGCGGTGAGGGAGGCGGGGGTGATTCCACGTGCGGCGGATGCCATGGTGTTTCCTTTCTGGATGTCGGCATTGCGCCGACGTTCTGGTGGGAGGTGTGTGTGAGCTTCTGATCGGATTCGGGGTGACTGCGCCGGTCAGACGGCGACCCTTTCGGGGGCGGGCGGTTCGACATAGCTCGCCTCGCCCTGGCGCAGGCCGGCGGCGCTGATGGCGGAGATGAGGCCGACGACGAGGACGTAGACGAGAACCAACGGCCAGCCGCCCCCGGCAGCAGCGATCAGGGCCGAGCCGATCAGCGGGGAAAGCCCCCCGCCGAGGGTGGCGCCGATCTGCTGCGTTGCAGACAGGCCGCTGTAACGCACCTGCACGGGGTAGAGATTCGCGAACAGTGACGCCTGGCTGCCGTACATCGACCCGTGGCCCACGCCGAACGCGATCACCATCGCGAGGGTCAGCAGCACGAAGTCGCCCGTGGAGATCATCAGGAAGAACGGCACCGCGAACAGGATCTGGAAGACCGCACCCGCGACGTAGACCTTGCGGCGCCCGATGCGGTCGCTGAGCCATCCGAAGAACGGCAACGTGAACACCTCGACACCGACGCCGATCAGGATCGCGGTGAGTATCGGCCCGCGTTCCTGGCCGAGTTCGACGGTGACGAGTGCGATCGCGACGACGTAGTAGATGTTGAACAAGCCGCTCTCGGCCATCTTCGCGAGGATCGACAGAACCAGTCTGCCGGAGTAGTTGCGGAAGATGTCGGCGATCGGGACCTTGGTGAGTTCCTTCTGTTCACGAGCTGCGATGAACTCGGGGCTCTCGGTGACGCGCATGCGGATGTACACGCCGACGCCGATGAGGAGGATGCTCGCCAGGAACGGGATCCGCCACGCCCAGGCCTCATACGCACCGTCGGGGAGGGTGGCATCGAGGATCGTGACGAACGCGGTGGGGAGGAGCACGCCCGCGGGCGTGCCGACGTGCACGATCGACGTGAACAGCCCCTGGCGAGGCTTGGGGCTGTATTCGAGCGCCATCAGCACACCGCCTCCGTACTCGCCGCCCATGCCGAGCCCTTGGACCAGGCGAATCACGACGAGCAGGATCGGCGCCCAGACACCGATCTGGTCGTAGCCGGGAAGCAGACCGATCGCGAACGTGCCGATGCCCATCATCAGCATCGTGATCACGAGGATGTTCTTGCGGCCGAGCTTGTCGCCGTAGTGGCCGAACAACAGCCCACCGATCGGACGTGCGAGGTAGCCGACGAAGAACGTCGCGAATCCCGCGAGGACGCCGACGATGGGCTCCGCGCTCGGAAAGAACACCGGCCCGAATACGAGGGCGGCAGTGGTGGCGTACAGCGTGAAGTCGTAGTACTCCACCGTCGTGCCGAGCGTGCTCGCGACGACGACTTTACGCAACGAGGTGGATCGTTCGGATTGAGACTTCGTGGTCATGCCCACTCCTATGTGAGAAACTTGGAACATCTGAACGCTAATCGATCAGCGACTAGCGGTCAAGTCGAAATCTCGATAAGGTCGTGACTACGATCGGCAGCAGAGGGGGTCCGAGATGGTGAGCACCGCAGACGCCACACAGAGCGGCGGCGTATCAGATCTGATCTCCGACCGGCTCTACCGGATTCTCACCGACCGCATCATCGCCGGTGAACTCCAGCCCGGCTCCCGCATCGACCCCGCGGCGATCGCTGCGGAGTTCGAGATCTCGCGGGCGCCGATTCGTGACGCTTTTGCGAGGATGGAATTCGAGCAACTCGTGGAGACCAAGGCTCGCTACGGAACGTTCGTCGTGCGCCCCACGGTGCGCGACATCCATGAGGTGTGCCAGTTCCGCAAGGCGGTGGAGTGGCTGGCGACCGGCCTCGCCACGAACGACATCGACCGGCAGGTACTCCGAGACCTCCGTCGTGAGGCCGAAGAGGCGCTCGTCGCCGCCGAACAGGGCGTATATGAGCCGTTCTTCGAGAGCGACCGGAACATCCACCAGACGATCATCGCGACCACCGGCAACTCGCGGCTGCTGCGGGCCCGCGCCGGCGTGGAGCCATGGGTGGCGTGGCTGCGGGTGCTGGGCGCAACGGGTGTGCACCGTATCGCGGGTTCGACGGTGCGCCACCTCGAGATCCTGGATGCGATGCTCGCGAAGGACGTGGAGGCGGCGCAGGCCGCCGCCGCGGTGCATCTCGACGAAGTCGAGGCGTGGGCGGTCGAGGACTTCCAGCGCGATCGCGAACCGTCCGTGCTCGCGGCCGACGACGTGCAGCGCACCGTGAGTTAGTCGCCTGCGGCCGACGTCTCCTCGGTGGCGCCCGACAGCAGGTTCTGCAGGAGGTCGGGGATGGGGATCTCTCCGAGTGTGAGGAACGTCTCGAACCGTTGCAGCCCCGGGATCGGGAACACGCGGTCGAGCAGCATCTCCTGCAGATGCCGGTGGTCGCTGACGCGGAACCGGGCGATCAGGTCGTAGCGTCCGGTGACGTGCGTGAGCCCCTCGAGTTCAGGGACTGCGCGAAGTTCGTCGAGGATCTGCTGGATATCGACGCCGGGGGTCACCGTCATCGGGATGAACACGCGTATCGGTGCCCCGACAGCCCCCCAATCGATGTCCACGGTGTAGCCGCGGATCACCCCCGACTTCTCCAGGCGTGAGATCCGCTCGGCGATCGCGGGAGCGGACATCCCGATCGTGCGCGCTAGGTGCCGTTGCGACACGCGGGCGTCTTTGCGCAGTTCGGTCAGGATGCGACGGTCGATGTCATCGAGATTCGCTTGCGGCGACATCCGCTCGACGTGCCGTGAGAGGCCCGCCGCCGGCGCTCGCGATCGCTGACCACGCTGCTCACCGGATGTCGCCACGCGCGCCTCCTCGATTGATCGGTCTGCCGAGCTCGTGCACACCCGAGTATGTCAGGGCTGCTGGACGAGCCGGTCACACAGCGCGTCTAGTGGATGCTGCGCAGGAACTGCTTGGTGCGCTCGTGCTGCGGTGCGTCGAAGAACTCCGATGGGGGTGCTTCTTCGACGATCTCTCCTCCGTGCATGAAGATGACGCGGTCCGCGGCCTGCCGGGCGAAGCCCATCTCGTGCGTGACGACGATCATCGTCATTCCGCCGGCGGCGAGGTCGAGCATCACCTGCAGCACGTCCCCGACCAGTTCCGGGTCGAGCGCGGAAGTGGGTTCGTCGAACAGCATGACCTTCGGATTCATCGCGAGCGCCCGCGCGATCGCGACCCGCTGCTGCTGACCGCCGGAGAGCTGTGCGGGATAGGCGCTCTCCTTCTCACCGAGCCCGACCCGCTCCAGCAGTTGGCGTGCCTTCGCGACCGCGGCTTTGCGCGGCTGCTTGAGGACACCGGTGGGAGCTTCGACGATGTTCTGCAGCACGGTCAGGTGTGAGAACAGGTTGAATCGTTGGAACACCATTCCGATGGGCTTGCGCTGCACCGCGACCTGTGTCGGGGTGAGCTCCCGGTACACCTGGCCGTGGGGTTCGTAGCCGATCAGTTCCCCATCCACCCAGATCTCGCCGGAGTTGATGGTCTCGAGATGGTTGATCGAGCGGAGGAAGGTGCTCTTGCCGGCACCCGACGCACCGAGGAGGCAGACGACTTCTCCGCGCTGCACGTCGAGGTCGACGCCCTTGAGGACTTCGACATGGCCGAAGGACTTGGTCACGGCACGGGCGGAGACGATGGGGCCCGGAGTGATGTCGTTCACTTCTTCTCCTCCGTGATCGGCGACACCGCGGGCTGCGACGTGAACTCACGCGTGAGCGGCAGGGCGAGCGCCTTCGCGATGATGGCGCGGATGCTGAACGGGGTTCTGGGGGTGACGCTGGAGTCCAGCGTCCGCTCGAGGAAGTACTGGGCGGTGCTCGTGACCGTGATGATGACCATGTACCAGAACGCCGCGGCGAACAGGGTCTCCATGACCTGCAGGTTGACGGATGCGATGTTCTGTGCAGCTCGAAGCAGTTCGGGATAGGTGACGACCGCGGCGAGCGAGGTCGTCTTGAGCATGTTGACGAAGTCGTTCCCGGTTGGCGGGATGATCACTCGGAGCGCTTGCGGGAGCGTGATGCGCCGCATGGTGCGACCAGGGGACATGCCCAGCGCCGATGCCGCCTCGATCTGCCCGAGGTCGACGCTCTTGATCCCGCCCCGCACGATCTCCGCCATGTACGCGGCCTCGTTGAGCGCCAGTCCGAGGAACGCGGCCACGAACGGGGTCATCAGCGCATTGGTGGATTCGTCGAGCAGGACGACGTCGGTGAACGGCACGGTGACGGTCACGCGCGGGATCACCAGAGCCAGGTTGTACCAGATCAGGATCTGCAGCAGCACCGGAACGCCGCGGAAGATCCAGATGAAGAAGGATGCGGCCGCCGCCGCGACCGGGTTCGCTGAGAGGCGCATGACGGCCACGATCACCCCGAGCACGATCGCGACGAACTGGGAGACCACCGCGAGCACGATGGTGTTCCAGACGGCCTGCAGCACGAGCGGGTAGGTGATGTACCCGACCACGCTGGGCCAGTCGATGCGTGCTTGGGCGAGAGCGACGATCACCCCGGCGATGACCGCGATGATCACGGCCGCGGCGACCCACCGCCACGGGTGCTTCCGCCTGACGGTCGGCATCTGGATGCGGATCGCGCGAGTGGGTGTGAGCTCGTTCATGCTGGTCATGGTGTACTCGCCTCTCAGCGAACCGGAACGGTGGATCAGTTGCCGCCGTTGATGGAGGCCTCGGTGCGGGCGCCGCGGGCGAGGCCCCACGCGTCGAGGATCTGCTCGTAGGTGCCGTCGTCCATCAGGGACTGCAGCGCGGCCTGGACCGCATCACGGACGTCGGAGTTGTTCTTGTTGAAGCCGATCCCGTACGGTGCGGCCAGGAGCGGCTCGGTGTCGAGGACCTCGAAGTCATTGCCGTTGCCGGCGGTCTGGGACACGTAGACGACGTAGGGGAGGTCATTGAGTGCTGCGACGACGCGGCCGGTCTTCAGGTCGTTGAGGCGCTGCTGGTCGCTGGGGTTGGTGACGATGTTGATGGTCTCCCCGTTCTCGCACAGGTTGGGGCTCTCCTCGGTCACCCACGCGACCGACGTGGATCCCTCGACGCCGTTGACGTCGTGGCCGCACAGGTCTGCCGTCGTGGTGATGCCTTCGGGGTTGCCCTTCTGGATCAGGATGCCGATGCTCGAGTCGAAGTAGTCGACGAAGTCGATCACCTCCTGCCGCTTGACGTTGTCGTTCATTGCGGCGATCGTCAGGTCGACCCGTTCGGTCTCGAGGCTGTTGATGAGGGTGTCGAACTGCATGTTCTCGATCTGCACATCGACGCCGAGCTTGCCGCCGATGGCATTGATGATGTCGATCTCGTCTCCGATCGGGGTGGTGCCGTCGCCGGCGAGGAAGGTGGTGGGCGGGGACTGCAGGTTCGATCCGACGGTGAGCGAGGTGGTGCCCTCCGGGAGGCGGGCTGCGGCGTCCTCGTCGACCTCGACGGCCGCGACGATCGGTGCGGTGACGTCCTGCGGGAGCCCGGTCGTTCCGCTGGTGTCAGCGCTGTTCGTCGACGAGGGTGTGCCGACTGCGGTGCTGCTGCACGCGCTCAACGCGAGAGCGGCGACTGCGGCGAGGACGAGGGCATTGGTGCTGGTGGTGCGCTTCATTGCTGTTCCAATCTGTGTGGGGTGACGGTCGACGTGGCGAGGACCGTAGGGGGCCTCCGAGGCGCGCCGAGGCGCCGGAGGAGGTGGTCGGTCAGGAGGCAAGGGCGGCGAGGTGCCGGCCGAACGCGGTCAGCCCCGCAGTCAGCTCGAGCGGGTCGCCGCCGTAGGAGATCCGGAAGTACCCTTCGCATTCGTCGCCGAACGCCGTTCCGGGTGCGACGGCCACAGCGGAGTCGCGCAGCAGTTCGAGGGCGAATTCGCGGGTCGACGGCACGAGCTCGCGGGCATCGATCCAGAGATAGAACGCTCCAGTCGGCACGATCGCGGGCTTCACGCCATGCATCCCGAGTGTGTCGATCGCAAGGTCTCGTCGATCCAAGTACGCGGCTCGCATCTGATCCACAGCGTCACGTGGACCGGACACGGCCGCGATCGCAGCGGCCTGGCCGACGGTGCTGACGCAGCTGACGATGGGCTCGTGGATGCGGGTGATGATCTGCGACAGACCCTTCGGGAGTGTCAGATATCCCACCCGCCACCCGGTCATCGCGTAGGTCTTGGAGAAACTGTGTGCGGTCACGATGCGCGCGCTGTCACTGACCGCTGATGCCGACACGAAGCCCGGCTCGTAGGTGAGCTCGTCGTAGCACTCGTCCGAGATCACCCAGATGCCGTGCCGGTCGGCGAAGTTCAGAAGGTCGCGCATCAACGGCTCGTCGATGACACTCCCCACCGGGTTGGAGGGCGAGTTCAGGATCAGAACCCGGGTACGCGAGGTCACAAGCTCCTCGAGCTGTGCGACGCTCGGCAGATAGCCGGTCTCGGCGCTGAGCGAGTACCCCACCGGATTCACCCGAATCAGATGGGCCATCGCGAGGTAGTTCGACCAGCCGGGATCGGGCACGAGGACCTCGTCGCCCTGCTCGCACAACGCGAACAGGGTCAGGAAGAGCCCCTCCACCGCCCCCGCGGTGACCACGATCTGGTCGGGATCGGCGGTGATCTGATTCACACGATGCAGCTTCTCGGCCAACGCCACGCGCAGAGCCGGCACTCCGGCATTCGCGGCGTATTTGGTCCATCCATCGGACAGCGCTCGCTGCGCCGCCTCGATCACATGCTCCGGCGTCGGGAAGCTGGGTTCTCCCAGTGAGAGCTGGATGACGTTCTCCATCGTCATCCCGAGTTCGGAGATCTCCCGGATCCCGTTCTGCGGGGTTCCGAGGGCGAAGGCAGAGCCGTGAAGAGCTTGCTCAAGAGTCGACATTGCTTTGCATCCGTTCGGTCAACATTGTCCGCAAGTTTGCGTTCGCCAGCTAGTGTCGCCAATTTATCTTGCGTTCGTCAAGCCTTAATTGTGACGGCTGCTGACCGTGGAGAGTTGTGCGGCCTTGTGGCCGCACCCTATGCACTCGCAGCAATCCACGTGATCGTCGACGCCGCACGCGGCTAGCCGTACTTCCTGCAGACCTCAGGCCGGCACGGCTCAGCGGGTCCGGTAGCGCGCGTAGATCATTCCGCTGTCGAAGGTCCGCTCCTCGACCAGGTCGAGATCGAGGCGCACGCCGTCGGGGAAGAACCGCTTGCCGCCGCCGACCACGCTCGTCGTCATGAAGAGGTGGTACTCGTCCACCAGTCCGGCAGCGATCGCCTGGGCCGCGAGGTTCGGTCCGTCGACGGAGAGGTCGTGATCAGCCTCGGCCTTGAGCCGGCGCACCGCGTCCGGGTCGAAGGTCCGCTCGATGCGGGTCTTCGCGCTGGATGCCGACTCCAGCGTCGTGGAGTACACGACCTTCTCTGCGGCCCTCCAGTCGTCCGCGTACTGCAGGATGTGCGGCGGCACGTCGGGCGCGGCGTGCACCGTCTCCCAGAAGACCATCGTCTCGTACATCCGGCGGCCGTAGAGGAACGTCCCGACGTGGCGGAAGACATCGCCGATGAAGGAATGCACCTCCTGGTCCCCGGCGTCCCAGCCGAGGTCGCCCTCCGCCGCCTCGGCGTAACCGTCGAGCGAGGTGATCATCGAGTAGATGAGCTTTGCCATGTTCGGCTCCTTCGGCTTGTGGTGAGTCAGCCGGCTCACCACGCCGAGCGTATCCATGCTGACGTCATGAGTCAAGCGACTCACCTTCAAGTGAGTACAGCGGTGAGGTGGGGTTCAGCCGCCGACTTCGCGCCGTCGGCGTTCGAGGTATTCGCGTACCGCGGCGTCGTTCGTGAGCCTGATCGCGTGTTGATAGGCGTCGGATGCCTCGGCCGCTCGCCCAGCGCGGGCGAGGAGCGCGGCGCGGGTTGCCCACCACGGCTGGAACTGCTCGCCGCCGGGCGGGAGTGCGTCCAGCCCAGCGTCGGCGGCATCCGCTCGCCCGATGACCGCAGCAAGCGCGACGCGCGATCCGAGGCTCGGGGCGACGGCGACGAGCGCGGTGTACAGCTGCCGCATGGCGTGCCAGTCGGTGACGCCGGTGCGTCGGCGGTCCAGGTGCACGGCCTGGATCGCGGCTTCCAGCTCGAATCGCCCGGGTGCGGCGCCGGATGCCGCGGCGAGGCGCAGGTACGACACGCCCTCGTCGATCATCCGCGCGTCCCACAGGGTGGGGTCCTGCTCGTCGAGCGGCACGAATGGGCCGGGACGGCGGCGGGCGAGCGACAGAGTCACCAGCGCGGCGAGCGCCCACGCCTCGGGCTCGCGTTCGAGCAGGGACGCAAGTGTGACCGCGAGGTAGTGCGCCTCGCCGGCGAGGGATCGCGCGTCGCCGCGCCAGGTGATGGCGGCGCACCCGTAGACGGCCTCGAGCACTGGAGGCAGGCGCTCGGGCATCCCCCGCCGGTCGGGCACGACGAACGGGATGCGGGCGCGCGCGATACGCCGCTTCGCGCGCACGAGGCGCTGCGCCATGGTGGGGGTTGGTACGGCGTACGCGGCGGCGATCTGTGTGGCGCTGAAGCCGAGCACGGCCTGCAGCATGAGCGGGGTGCGCGCGGCGGGGTCGATGGCCGGGTGGGCGCAGGTGAAGAGCAGCTCGAGTCGCCGATCGGGGATGCGGAGCGGGTCGAGATCCTCGAGGCCGCCGGCAGGCGAGTCGGTCCAGGCCTCGGGCCCGGCGTCGTGCCGCTCGAGCGGCACGTTCGCGCGCGTCGCCGACGACTTCCACACGTCACGCTGCCGGTTGCGTGCCACCGCGATCAGCCAGCCCTCCGGGTTCTCAGGAACGCCCGCGCCGGGCCATCGTTCGAGTGCCGCGGTGAACGCCTCGGCGAGAGAGTCCTCCGCCAGTGCCAGGTCACCGCTGCCGGTGGCGAGCACGGCAAGGAGTCGCCCATACGAGGCGCGAGCGGCATGCTCTGCGGCGGCGCGGGCCGCCTCGATCGAGGCTGCACTGACGGATGCCACGACATCCGATTCTTCGTTTGCGGATCCCGTCTTCGCGCCTGTCCCGTTCGGCGTCAGCCGTTCGCGGTCCACACGCCGTCCACGGTGTGGGTCGCGCCCGGCCGGATCTCGACGGTGCCGCCCCACTCCAGCGCGGGCGCCTGGGAAGCCCAATCGAGCGCAGCATCCAGGTTGGGGACGTCGATGACGATTGTGCCGCCCAATTGCTCCTTGGTGTCGGCGAAGGGGCCGTCCTGCACCTGCAGGGCGTCGTCGACGCGGCGGAGCGTGGTCGCGACATCCGACGGCTGCAAGACCTCCGCGGCGATGAGCACGCCCGCAGCCTGCAGGGTCGCGGCGTAACTCGCCATCTGGCTCATGCCCTCGGCGATGACGTCGTCGCCGATCGTCTCGGGCGATTCTTCGACGTAGTGCAGAAGCAGCGTGTAGCGCACGGTGATCCCCCAGCCCTTCAGCGAACAGAGTACTCGGCGATGACGACGCCGGTCGTGGTGGGAACGCATCGGCGCAGTTCGAGCTCGACGCGGGCGTGTTCGAAGAGTGTCGTGCCCGATCCGAGCACCAGCGGATGCACCAGAAGCACGAGCTCGTCGACGAGTCCCGCGGCGAACAGCGCTCGCGTGAGCTCAGCACTGCCGAGCACCGTGATGGCACCGTCGACGTCACGCTTGAGGGCCGCGACGGTGTCGCCGGCCTCGCCGGTCAGCCGGGTCGAGTTCGGGTAGGCGAGCTCGGGGCTGCTGTCGCGCCCCCGCGAGACGACGTACTTCGGCGACTGCACGAGCACTCCGGTGAAGGGGTTCGGGTCAGGCGTCGTGGTCCAGAACCCGAGCAGGTCGTCATAGGTGCGGTGCCCGAACAGCAGCGCGCCGCCCGCTGAGAGCCCCTCGCCGGCGAAGCGCATCGCGACCTCATCCTGGAAGGGCAAGGCCCACCCGCCGTGGGTGAATCCGCCGCGGGTGTCCTCGTCTGCGCGGCCGGGTGCCTGGATGACGCCGTCGAGGGTGATGCTCTCGAACACGGTGATGGTGGCCATGATCTGCTCCGATCCCGGCCGCCCGGTGCGGCCTCTTGACTGATGAACGAGCGAGGGGCGCGTTGATCGACAGCTGATCGCGGCGGGCACGACGACGCGTGAGGCCGCGGCACGCCTTTTCATCAGCGAATCGACCGTCAAGACGCACGTGCTCCACGTCTTCGCCAAGCTCGACGTCAACGATCGCGCGGCCGCGGTCGCCGCCGGTTTCCAGCGGGGCCTCCTCGAGTAATCCGGTCGGTGATGCGTGCCGGATGTCCTCAGGTCGGAGCGTTCACGGTGCAGCGTATCGTGCAGCCGTCGTCGAAGCCGCCTCGTGCACCACGTGGAGCGTCTCTTCCTCAGTGAGTGCCCAGTTGCCGTGGACGAGACGGGGCCAGAAGACAACCGTGGCGATCATGCCGAGGAATTGCGTTGCCGCCATGTCCGGGTCGTCGACGTTGGCAGTTCCCGCAGCAGTCTCTGCCAGGAAATACCGCTTCAGTGCGGCGAGCACCGGCAGCGTGCCGAAATCGAACGTCCTCTCGCGCAGCTCGGGGAACGTCGGGGACTCAGCGATCACCGCCCGGATCAAGTCCGCAATGCGAGGGCGGGACAGCAACTCCGCATACGCGCAGCCCAAGACGACCAAACCTGCGGTGAAGTCTCCGGACGGCGGTTCGGCAAGCTCGCCGGCAGGCGTGTCACCTGCCGCGAGCACCGTTGCTTCGAAAAGCTCCGCCTTCGTCGGGAACTGCTTGAACAGCGTCGCCTTGGAGACCCCGGCGCTCTCGGCGACGCGTGCCAGCGAGGTGCGGTCGTAGCCGGATTCGAGAAACAGGTCTGTGGCCGCGTCGAGGATCGCCGCACGGTTGGTTGCGGCGATCTGCCGGTGGTAGGCGGAGAGTTCGCGAGGTATTCTCCCAGTATGGCATAGAGGTGAGTCGCTTGACTCACGTCAGAGGGAGTCGTGCGTTGGCGACACGATGACGAGACCACGGATGCCGCCAAGTGCCCACATTCCCGTCGTGGTCCTCCGCCCGGGACGCGCGCACAATCGGGCAGGCGCCTCCTACTGCTATGAGGTCGGATTCTGCTATGAAGGGTAGATCCCTGCCCTGCCAGCGATTGGATGAACTCGATGAATGCCAGCCGTGCCACGCAGCCTGATCTCGTCGCGCACCGCGACAACGTGGAGGCGGGCGGGTGACGCAGTGAACACCGCAGCACTGAAGGAGACGTGGGCCCTCGCACAGAGCGTCGGCGACGAGGTGCCGCTGTATTTCTATTCGCACCTGTTCCTGTCCCACCCCGAGTTGCGGGGCATGTTCCCAGTCTCGATGGCCACGCAGCGGGATCGACTCGTGGGTGCGCTCGGCCGAATCGTGTCGAGCGTGGATGAACTCGACGAGGTGACCGACTTCATCCAGCAGCTGGGCCGCGACCACCGGCGGTTCGAGGTCGTCGCGGCGCACTACAACGCGGTCGGCGCATCCCTGCTCGCCACGCTGAAGCACTTTCTCGATGAGCGGTGGACGGCTGAGGTCGCAGCGGACTGGGCCGAGGCCTACGGACTGATCGCCACGGTCATGGTCCAGGCGGCCGAAGCGTCCGAGGACACCAGCCCGTCATCGTGGCCGGCCGAGGTGACCGCGGTGGAGCGACGCGGTCTCGACATCACGGTCATACAGGTCCGGCCTGAGCCCCACCTGCTGTTCCTGCCGGGCCAGTCCGTGGCAGTGGAGGTACCGTCGCGGCCGCGGCTGTGGCGCTATCTCAGTCCGGCGAATGCACCGCGTGCCGACGGCACCATCGAGTTCCACGTGCAGATGGTCCCCGGCGGCCAGGTCAGCAGCACCATCGTCCGCTCCCTCGAAGTCGGTGAAACCGTGCGCCTGGGCGCCCCCGTGGGTCAGGAGCTGACCTTGGACGAGGACGAGCGCCACCGCGACCTGATCATGGTCGCCGGCGGCACCGGCCTGGCTCCGCTGCGAGCCCACCTGGAGCGGATCGACCAGGAGTGGCAGTCGACCGGGCGGGCTCCCCGGGTCCAACTGTTCCACGGGGCGCGGCTGCCATGGAGCCTGTACGAGAATCGGCTGCTCCAGAACCTGGCCGGTCGCCCATGGTTCACCTACACACCGGTGGTCTCGGACGACCCGAGTTACCCGGGCCGGAAGGGCTGGGTCGGGGATGCCGCAGCCGACGCCGGGCCGTTGCATGGACTTCTCGCTCTGGTGTGCGGGTCGCCCGAGATGGTGGCGCACACGGTTTCCCGCCTTCGTGTCGCAGGCATCGCACACACGGACGTACGCTTCGAGCAGTTCGCAACGCTCGACGAGGACAGTCATGCCATGCACCATCACACACATGACCCGCAGTCGTCTCGGCTGCCGCACAGTGAATAGGGGACCACCCATGATGCAGAACGAGACCGATCCCGACATTCTTGCTCCCGCGCCCGGTACGGAGCCTGAGAACGACCTGGCCGTCGCTGTCAGCCATCTGCCGGACCCCCACTCCGTGGAGTTCACCATGAAGGTCAGGGGCGGCGCGTACGACCGCCTCGAAGTCGACACCTTCATGAGTCAGCTCTCGCAGGCGATCGCCGAGGTCCGGGCAGCCGCCACCAGCACACGACAGGAGCTCGCTGCGCTGCGGGCCGAGAACACGAAGCTCCACGGGTCCGGCGCCGACTCCGAGGAGGAGATCACTGCCGGAGCAGTGGGGCTGCTCACTCAGGCTCAGCTGATCGCCGACAAGGCGATCTCAGATGCCGAGCAGTACGCGCGCGACTTGGTGCTCACCGCTCGCAACCAGTATCGGGAGATTCTGGAACGTGCCGAGACCAGCGCCAGTCAGGTGACTGCGACGATCGGCGTGCAGCAGCCCAGCCCGGTCGTCCCGGAAATCGAGTACGTGCGCACCTACGCCCAGGTCGCACAGATCCAGTTGCGCTCGGTCCTCGATGCGCTCACCGAGCAGGTCGACCGCCTCGGCAGCCTGCCCCAGCCGGCACCCGAAACCGACGCGCAGCCGAACGCCGACGAGGGCCCCACGGGCGAACCCGACTGGACGCCCTCGACCTCGGAGCAGCCGCCGACCCAGCAGGGCTGACAGGCGCCGAGCCCGAGGATCTGTCTCCGAGACCGAGGGGCTCCCGGGTCGCTCGCAGACTGCTCCGGCCGGGAGGCAATCGAGCTCCGCTTCGCGGAGCTCAACTGCCTCCCGGGTCGGACTCAGGCGTCGGCGGTGGCGGGGTTCTGCGCCCAGAGATCCGGGCCGAACACCTCGTAGTTGATCCGTTCGCTCGGGATGCCGCGCCGAATGAGGACCTGGCGCATGCTCTGCATGAATGGCAGCGGCCCGCACATGAACACGGTCGCGTCACTGGGCAGCTCAACGGCGCTGAGGTCCATGAAGCCGGGTAGAGCGGGGGACAGGGTCGGTGCCTCCGACGCGGCTTCCTCGTACCAGTTCTGCGCCCGCGCATCGCTCATCGCGAGCACCTGGCGCCGGAGCGATGAGTAGAGCGCGTGCGTGTCATGGGCGCGGTCGGCGTGGAACAGGCGCACGGTGCGCCGCGGCTGACGACGCGACAGGTCCTCGAGGATCGCCGCCACCGGAGTGATGCCGATGCCTGCCGACACGAGCACGAGCGGTGCGTCCGACTCGTCGAGCACGACGTCGCCCGCCGGCTGCGAGACGTCGAGGACGGCGCCGGGCTGCGCGTTCTCGTACAGCCAGTTCGACACCTGGCCGTCGGGTGCGCCGTCCACGCCGCGCACCCGCTTGATCGTCACCCGCAGCGAGTCTCCGCGGGGCCCGGATGAGATCGTATACTGGCGCGGCTGGCGGGATCCATCGGGAAGGTCGACGGCGATCGCGACGTACTGCCCCGTGTGGTGCGAGGGCACCAGGTCGTCGACGGGGACCATGAGCAGCGAGAAGACGTCCTCGGATTCCTCGAACCGTTCGACCACGCGATGCCGGCGCCATGGCTGCTCGGGATCGGTGCCACCGAGTGCGTAGAGTCTCGCCTCTTCGGCGATGAGCGTCGTGCCGAACAGCCAGTACACCTCGTCCCATGCGGCGCGCACCTCCGGGGTGACCGCGTCGCCGAGCACGGTGCCCACGGCATCGAGCAGATACTTTCCCACGATGGTGTACTCGCGCGCCTTGATGCCGAGCGATACGTGCTTGTGCGCGATGCGCCTCATGACCGGCGTGAAGTCGGGCGCGTCGGGATCGATCAGCTGCACCGCGAAGGCGACCACAGATGCCGCCAGTGCCTTCGGCTGCTCGCCGATCGCCTGGTTCGCGCGGTTGAAGACCCGCAGCAGTTCGGGGTGGGCGGCGAACATCGCCGGGTAGAACTCGCGTGTGATCTCTTCGGCGTGCTCGGCGACGACCCCGGCAGTGGCGCGGACGATCGCTTCAGAGTCTGGTGAGAGTTGCATGGATGTTCCTTTCCGTTCGCAAACGCGTCCCTCCGAGTCTGACGTCGCGGATACCGGAGCGCCAGCCGGGTCGACCGGAGAGAATAGCCGGGTGCCCGGATCGGGTTGGTCCAGGCAGGGGATGGTCGACATGCTCCTTGTGCTTCCGCGCGTCGACGCGGATGACTGCCCGGCGGAGTAGGTCAAGTATGGTCGGGAGGACTGGCCGCAATCCTGTGGGCCGATGAACACCGCCGGATGCCAGGCAGAAGGGGAAGAGGCAGCACATGACCGAGCACAGCACGCCTCCGGCTTCCCGCACCCTCCGACTGATGTGGCCGCAGTGGCAGGGAGCCGGACGCGAGGTCGTCAGCGTGCTCGCCCCGGAGTTCCCGATCGACGTCGCGCGGCGTGGATACTCCATGGGCACGAGAGTTCTCGAGGCCATCCTGCCGCCCCCCGACGGCCCGACCGCATGGGTCCCGGTCGACTCGGGCGATGACGGCTTGGAGCGCGAGGACGGCGTCGAGGCGAAACGCGCCGTACTGGCATCCCTCGAGAACGCACTCTCGACGCTGGCAGCCCACGACTTCGATCGAGTGGTCACGCTCGGCGGCGAATGCTCGGTCAGCGTGGCGCCGTTCTCGACGCTCGCCGCGCAGTACGGCGACGACCTCGCCGTCGTATGGCTCGACTCGCACCCGGATGTCGGTACCCCCGCGAGCGAATACTCCGGCTACCACGCCATGGCCGTCGCCGTGCTCACCGGCCACGGTGACCCCGACCTCGTCGGCTGCCTGCCGGCAACGGTCTCTCCTGCGAAGGTGGCGCTCGCCGGCCTGCACTCGTGGACCGAAGACGACTTCCCGAACGCCGCGCGATGGGGCATTCGGGCGTTCTCGGCGCAAGAACTCCGCGCTGATTCGGCATCCCTCGTCGAGTGGCTGCGCGAGACCGGGTGTTCGAAGCTCGCCATCCACCTGGATGTGGATGTGGTCGACGCAGACGAAGTGGTCCTCGGGCTCGGAGCGGAACGGGGTGGCCTCACGACAGCTGATGTGCGTCAGGTCATAGCCGCCGTTGAGGCAACAGCCGATGTGGTCGGACTCACGATCGCCGAGTACCTGCCCCGGCAGGTCATCCAGGTGCAGCGACTGCTCGCGGATCTGCCACTTCTCTAGGTGGCCCCGCGCGACTCTCCATGACGATTCCCGTCGTCGGCTCTGGCGAGGCGTCAATTGATCCGCCCATTCTTCCGACTGTCCAAGCGAACGATTATCGCGCGGTGGGAGCCCCACCGCTTCGCAGTGGTTGCTGGCTTCCCGTGTCCCCTCGTGCGTCAAAGCCACTTCTCGATCAGGTGGTCGGCCGCGATCCGGCGGATCGTGCCCGACTTGCCGCGCAGCACGATGCTCTCGGTTCGGATGATCGGTCCCTTGCGGCGCACGCCGTCGACGAGCTCGCCGTCGGTGACGCCGGTCGCGACGAAGAAGGTGTTGTCGCCCTGCACGAGGTCCTCGAGCTCGTACACCTGGTCGCAATCGAGACCGGCGGCCTCGCCACGGGAGCGCTCGGCGTCGTCGAGCGGTGCCAGCCTGCCCTGCATGAATCCGCCGAGCGCCTTGATCGCGCATGCCGTCGTGATGCCCTCGGGGCTGCCGCCGATGCCGACGCACATGTCGATGCGGGACTCGTAGCGGGCCGCGTTGATGCCGCCGGCCACGTCGCCGTCGCTGATCAGGCGCGTGCCGACGCCTGCCTCGCGGATCTCCGCGATCAGCTGCTCGTGCCGGGGCCGGTTCAGCACCGCGACGCGCATCTCACCGACCGGCTTGCCCTTCGCCGCGGCGAGCGCGCGCAGGTTCTCGCCGATGGGCTTGCGGATGTCGACGACGCCGTGGCCCGCGGCATCCGTGACGATCTTGTCCATGTAGAAGACGGATGACGCGTCGAGCATGGTGCCGCGGTCGGACACCGCGATCACCGACAGCGCGTTCTGCCGCCCGGCGGCGGTGAGCGAGGTGCCGTCGATCGGGTCGACGGCGATGTCGCACGCGGGACCCCGCCCGTTGCCGACCCGCTCGCCGTTGAAGAGCATCGGGGCCGCATCCTTCTCGCCCTCGCCGATCACGACCACGCCGTCGAAGTTCACCGTGCCCAGGAACGCGCGCATCGCGTCGACCGCTGCGCCGTCGGCGCCGAGCTTGTCGCCGCGGCCGATCCACGGGTACGCGCGGATCGCGGCCGCCTCGGTCGCCCGAACGAGCTCGAGCGCGATGTTGCGATCGGGGTGGAGGTAGGGGCTTGCGGTTTCGGTGCTGTTCATCGAGGGTTCCTCCGGGAGGTCGGGGATCGGTTCTGCGTACGACGAGCCGGGGCCACCTCTCGCTCCGACGTGGCGGCCCTATTGCGGGAGCCCTCTATGACGCCGCGCCCGTCATGAGCGCGACCCCGTCGGTCATCGTGTGCGACCGGGGTGTGATCACGCCGGCGCGGCGCCCGAGTCGCTGCACCTGGATGCGGTCGGCGACCTCCCACACGTGCGGCATGTTGTGGCTGATCAGGATGATCCCGAGTCCCTCGTCACGAAGGCGCTGAATGAGCTCGAGGACCTGGCCCGACTCGCGCACGCCGAGCGCAGCGGTGGGCTCGTCGAGAATCACGACTCTCGACCCGAATGCCGCTGCCCGCGCGACGGCAACCGCCTGGCGCTGCCCACCGGAGAGGTTCTCGACCGCGACGTCTGGATCCTGGATGGTGCGGATGCCGAGCGCATCGATCCGCTCCTTGGCCGTGGCTCGCATGCCCTTCCGGTCGGTCATCCGAAGCACGGAACCGAGCAGCCCCTTGCGCCGGACTTCGCGCCCCAGGTACATGTTTCTGGCGATGTCGAGGGCGGGAACGACGGCGAGGGTCTGATAGACGGTCTCGATCCCGTGGTGCTGCGCATCCTGCGGTCGGCGCAGCTCGACTTCCTGGCCGTCGACGAAGATCTGACCCGAGTCGGGGATCAGAGCTCCGGTGAGGCACTTGATGAGCGTCGACTTGCCGGCGCCGTTGTCGCCGATGATGGCGAGGACTTCGCCGCTTCCGACTTCGACGTCCACACCGTCGAGCCCGACGACGTGTCCGAAGCGCTTGGTGAGGCCGCGGGCGGACAGCACGGGGATGGTCGTGTCGGTCATCGTGATCTCCTGATCCACTGGTCGAGGGCGACGGCGAAGAGAACGAGGACGCCGACGGCGAGCAAACGGAATTGCGCGTCGACTCCGGCAAGGGACAGGCCGACGGTGAGCGACTGGACGATGACCGCCCCGATCAGGGTTCCGACCACGCCGCCTCGGCCGCCGAAGAGGCTCGTGCCTCCGATGACGACGGCGGTGATGCTCTGGAGGTTGCCGTCGACGATGCCGTTCGGAGTCGCGGCATCCGCGCGCCCGATGAGCACCCATGCGGCGATGGCGTAGGTCAGGCCCGCCACGATGTAGACGCTGAGGACGACTCGATTGACGCGGATACCGGCGAGGCGGGCTGCCTCGGGGTCGCCGCCGACGGCATAGACGTGAGTGCCCCAGGCGGTGCGGGCGAGCGCGTAGCCGATGACGAGGTACATCACGAGGACTATGACGACGCCGATCGTGAGGCTGAAACTGCCGATCCTGAACGTTTCTCCCGTCCAGGACAGCAGATCCGGCATCTGGTCGGCCGGCGTGCTCTGAGCGCCCGAGATGAGCAGGCTGAGGGCGGTGAAGATGCTCAGCGTGCCCAGCGTGACGATGAAGGGTGGCAGCGCGATTCTGGTGACGAGGGCGCCATTCAGTGCGCCGGCCGCGACACCGACGATGCCGCCGATCAGGAGCACGAGCCAGCCCGGCGTACCGAGGGATGTGCTGATCTCGGCCATCACCAGAGACGAAAGGATGGCGATCGCACCGACGGAGAGGTCGATCCCGGCGGTCAGGATGATGAGCGTCTGGCCGACTGCCAGCGCGGCGATGACGGCGGTCTGCTGGAGCAGCAGGGAGAGGGTCTGCGGGTCGCCGAAGCGAGGGTTGGCGATCGTGAATGCAGCGACGATGATCAGGAGAATGATCGCGGGGCTGAGCGCCGGGTGGCTGTGCAGCAGTCGCTGCACAGCCACCGTGGGGCGCTTCCACGACATGCCCACGGCCGCAGCTGTGGAGTCGGACATGGTTTCGCTCCTAGTCGATAGCGGTTCGGATCAGCCCCAGCAGGTGGACTGAGCCTCTTCGGACGGGGTGAACTCGAGGTCGAAGCCCTCGGCGGCGACCAGCTCGGTGCCGGTGTTGAAGAACTCGAGACCGTCGGACGGTGCGGGCAGCTCGCCGCCGCGGGCGACACTCGCGATGGCTTCGACGCCCTTCTGCGCCATCACCACCGGGAACTGCATCGACGTCGCGCCGAGCTGACCCGAGGCGACGAGGTCGACGCCGTCGCACGCGCCGTCGATGGAGACGATCGTGATCTGGTCCTCGAGCCCGGCGGCTTCGATCGCGGCGTACGCGCCGGCCGCGGCGGGCTCGTTGATCGTGTAGACGAGGTTGATGTCGGAGTTGCCGCTGAGGCACGTCTCCATGGCGGAGCGGCCGCCATCCTGGGCACCGGTCGTCGGCTCCTGACAGGCGATCTCGTACTCGCCGCCCGAATAGTCGCCGGTCTTCGCCTCGTCGCCGTTCACAGCGGGGTCGCCGACGTCGATTCCCATGCCGGTCAGGAAGCCCTGATCGCGGTTCAGGTCGGTCTGGATGACGCGGTCATTGAACTGGTCGAGGAGCGCGATGACCGCCTTCTCGCCGTTCATCTGCTTGGCGGCCCATTCACCGATCTGCTCGCCTGCCGCGAAGTTGTCGGTCGCGAAGGTCAGGTCGACGACGTCGGCCGGGTCGGTCGGCGTGTCGAGACCGATGACGATCAGCCCGGCCTCGCGGGCTCGCTCGATCGCGTCGTTGACTCCCGGACCGCTGGGCAGGATGAGGATGCCATCGTCGCCGCGGGTCATCGCGTTCTCGATCGCCTGGATCTGGCCCTGCTCGTCGCCGTCCTTCGATCCGGCCTCGACGGTGATGTGGACGTTGTCCTTCTCCGCCTGCTCCTGAGCACCCTGCTCGAGAGCGACGAAGAAGGGATTCACCAGGTCCTTGAGGATGAGCGTGACGTTGACCGTCTCGTCCTCCCCGACTCCGCCACCGGCGCTGTCGCCTTGGGCGGCGCCGCTGCAGGCGGAAACGCCGGCCACCATGCCGATCGCGCCAAGGAGCACGATCCCCTTCTTCCAGTTCAGCTGCGCCACGCGCAAACCTCCTTGTTTGTGCCGTTATCTCTCGGTGCCGAGAGGAGCGAACTCCCCCACTTGAGGAGTACCGGTCTCACGATACTGGACATTGTACGGCTTGTCTAGTCTGTACGTACAAGACTGAACGTCGCCTATCGGATGCCGCGATCATCCGGGGTCGAGGGGTCAGTTGACGATCTGCACCTTGACCTGGTCGGGGCGCTTCGCGGCCGCCATCGCGGTCGCGTACTCGTCGAGCGGGAAGGTCGACGTGACGAGTCCGCCGAGCTCGTCTTGCAGGTCGACCATGCGCTCAGCAGCTTCGGGATACTTCTCGGCCAGGGAGTTGGAGCCGATGATGCTGAGCTCCTTCGCGAAGACGTCGTACGGGTACAGCGGGACGGTGGCAGTGGGTGAGGCAACGCCCATCTGGACGAGGCGCCCACGGGGACCGAGCGAAGCGATGGCCTGTCCGATCGCCACGGCGTGACCGCTGGGTGCAGCCGGCGAGCAGGCCGACGGAGAGACCAGCGACTCCGAGACCGGCGAGGCCTCGCTTCCAGTTCAGGTGCGCCACGCGCAACCTCCTTGTTCATGTGCGTGACCGCTCTCGGTGCCGAGGGCGATGCGCCATCGGAACGGCGCGGGAACAACGTAGACCACTCCTGTCCGTGTTGTCTAGGCTGTACGTACATAACTGTCGGTAGGATCAAGACAGTCCGGTTTACTCGATGACGCCGAAGGAGTGTGGCAGTGTCGCAGACGATCGAACGGGACTCGCCCGTCCCGTACTACGAACAGCTCTTCGGGATCCTGCGGGATCGCATCAGCGATGGGGACTTCCAAGCCGATGAGCGGCTCCCCAGCGAGTTGGAGTTGTGTCGCGAGTTCGGCCTGTCCCGCGCCACCGTTCGGCAGACGCTTGCGAAACTCGAGAGCGAGGGATATGCCCGGAGGGTTCCGCGTCGCGGCATGTTCGCCGCCGCACCGGGTGAGTCATCCGGCTGGACGGTGCAAGACACGCAGGGCTTCCTGGAGCTCCAGTTGCGCCACGGCCGCACCGGCGTGGCGACCACGGTGACCGACGCGCGCTTCGTCGATCCTCCGCAGCATGTGGCGAAAGCGTTGCGTTTGCAGAACGGAGAGCGCGTGTTCGCGCTCGAGCGAGTCCGTTCGCTCGAAGGCGAGGTGGCCATGTTCAGCACGAACTGGTTCCCGAGCGAGGTCGGCACGACGATCTCCGAAGCGCGGGACGTGCTCGACGGGAGTGGCTCGCTGAACAGCACACTTCGCGATGCGGGGTTCGTCATCAGCGGCGCGCACCGAATCGTGGATGCCATGCGCGCTCCGGCGAACGTCGCCGCTCACCTGCACATCGACGAGGACCAGCCCGTGCTGCGAGTGCGTTCGCTGTCGTGGGACAGCAACGAACTGCGCTTCGACTACTACGAGACGTGGGTTCTGACCGATGTCGTCCCGCTCGAGGTGAATGTCGTCACAGGCTGAGCACCTCATGGAGCAACAGGCTCACGAGGCGTCGTCCCGGCCGACCGCACTCCTCCCGCTGAGTGCCCGAACCGGATCCGGCGTCCACCCACGCGCTCGCGCGGCAAGCAGCGCGGCGCTGACCGCGGTCACTTCCGGTTCGAGGATCGGTTCGGCCCGGTAGCCGTTGATCGTCTCCTTGATGCTCACCCACCCGGGCGATCGCGCCCACCCGCCGGCGAGCCGCACACCGCTTCCTTCGGCGAGACTTCGAACGGCCTCGACGGCGTCACGACCGGAGCGTGCGAGCGCGCCCAGCACGGCGGATGCGCGAGCGAACGGATCCCGTGGGGCGGCCACGGAGTACGACGGGCGTCCTCCGCCACGTCGCCCGGGAAGGAATGCCCCGGAATCGAGAACTGCGGCAGGCGCGACGCGCCCGTCGAGAAGAGCGCGGATGTGTCGAGCGACCTGCGGGTCCTGCGACGCCCACTCCACGTTTCGCGTGAGTTCCTCCACCCGAAGGAGGGTGGTCCCGTGCGACTGGATTCCGGGCGCGATGTCGACATGCCGCCGTCGCGGCAATCCGACCGGAAGTCGAGACTGGGCGACCACGACCTCGGCGGTGCCCATCGAGTCGAGCACGACTCCGGGGTCCATCTGATCGACACCCCACCCGCCGACCGGATGGTCATGACCGCCCGCCACGACGACCGCATCGCGGGCGATCGCACCGGCTTCCAGTAGTGCGGTCGATCTGAGGTCGCCGACGATCTCGCCGACGGCGAGCACCGTCGGGAGCAGGTCGGCCGATCCCAGCGTCAGTTCGACACGATCCGACGCCCAGCGTCTGTCGCCGGAGTGCCATGCGCCCGTCCGGGATGCGAGGGTGTCGCTCATGAACGGGACGTCGGTCCAGAGGACCGCGGGGAGGTCGGCCAGTCCGATCCAGTAGCGCGCCCGGCCTGGCGGGATCCGGGTGCGAGCCCATTCCCATCCGATGATGGTGCGGGCTGGATCGCTGTCGGTGTCGAAGAGGTCGTCATCGTGGAGGTGCGGACGCAGTCTTCGGAAGATCCCTTGCCGCCGCGGGTCGAACCATGCCAGTGCCGGCGTCAGAGGACGCAGCTGAGCATCGACGAGGAGTCCGTCTTCGCCGACACCGGCAGCGCAGACGCTGTGCACCTCGTATCGGACCCCGCACGCCCCCGCGACCATCTCCTGAAGTGCGGCGGCCAGCGTTTCGACGTCGATCGACAGCCCCTCGGCACCGCGTGGGGTCGGGCGGCTCGCACGGGCGACGACGGATCCTTCTGCGTCGACCGCCACCACTTTGATGTTGGTGCTGCCGACGTCGACGCCGCACGCGACAGGTGTTCGAGAATCGCTTCGCAAGGATGTGAATCCCTTGATGCCGGGGGGTGGGGGCGGTCCGCCGTTCATGGCCCGCCAGCTGGCCGGGCTGCACCAGCACAGCACACACGCTACGCGGCTTATCGTCGCACGAGCGGATGAAGGTCGGTCGTCGACCGACCTTCATCCGATCGGCAGCCGAGCGCTGTTCGTCGTGGCGTATCCCAGGCTGGCCTTCGCAGCCTCGTGCTGTTCGCCGATCCGCGCCTCCAGTGGAGCATCCGTGAGCTCGGTCATCGACAGCGGCCACGACGGGAAGGTTCCCGTCAACGTCGACACCGCTTGCATCGCCGCCCCCTTGGTCACGAGTTCGTCGGAGTGCGGGACGAAGACCGGGACGTCCACCATCTGCGTCAGCACCCTCTGCACGGCCGGGCTCTCGGCCGCACCGCCGATGAGCAGGAGTCTGTCGACACGCACGTCGCATGCCCGAAGCGCGTCGATCATCGCCACCTGGTTCGCCAACGTCCCCTCGATCACGGCGCGGGCGAAGTTCGCGCGAGTGAGATTCGACAGCGAGGCCTCATGCAGGGAGCCGCGCGCGTGCGGGAGATCGGGAGTTCGCTCACCTTCGAAGAACGGCAGCAGCGTGAGTCCCTCTGCGCCGGCAGGCGCTTGCAGCGCGAGATCGGAGAGCTCGGCGTAGGTGCATCCCAGGAGCGTCGCGCCGAGCTCGAAGTTCCGTGCGGCGTTGAGCGTGGCGACCAGCGGCAGGTGGTCACCGGTCGCGTCGGCATAGCTGCATACGAAGCCGGCGTAGTCGTGAACGGCGTGCGCCGATCGGGTGTAGATGACGCCCGAGGTGCCGAGGGACAGGACCGCGTCGCCCCCCGATAGTCCGAGGGCGAGCGCGGCCGCGGCATTGTCTCCGCTTCCTACTCCGATCGGGATGCCGGCGGGGATACCGGGCATCCCGCCCCCTGTCACCCCGGCCGTGTCGAGCGGGTCGAGGATTCGAGGCAGCTGCGCCGCCCGACCGAATGCGTGCTCGAACAGATCCGTGCAGTACTCGCCGGTGTCGCCCGACCAGTACGCAGTTCCGCTTGCCTCGGATCGGTCGGTGGTCAGCAGGTCCAGTTCCCCGGCGCTCGGGCCGAACCCCATCAGCCGCCAGGTCAGCCAGTCGTGGACGACCGCCACCGCGGCGGTCCGCCGTGCAGCCTGCGGGTTCACATCGCGCAGCCAACGCAGCTTCGTGACCGTGTCGGAGAGTGTCAGCGGGAGTCCTGTGCGTCGAATCCACTCGCCCTTGCCGAGCTCGTTGTTGAGATCGACCATCTGCGCGTGCGATCCGGTGTCATTCCACAGCGGCGACTCGCACACCACCTCCCCGGTGGCGTCGAGGAACACGGGCGTGTGCTGCTGCCCGCTCACCGAGATCGCGGCCACATCCTCCAGCCCGCCTGCGCGCCGGACCGCGGTGAGCAGCGCGTCCCACCACGCATCCGGGTGAACGATCGTTTCGGCCGGATGAGCCGCCTTGCCTTCGCGAACCCGCTCTCCGGTTGCGAGATCTCGCACGGTCACCTTGCAGCTCTGCGTGGATGAGTCCACGCCCGCAATCAGCGTCATGGGAGACCCTTCAGGTACTCCCATTGCTCACGTGTCTGCTCGTGCCACTCACCGAGCAGGGCATGCCGTCCGGCATCCACGAACACGTCAGCAGGGTCGCAGAAGCGCCACTCGCAGGATCGGTCGGATGCAAGGGCTTGGGCGCCCTGCGAGACGACCTCGGGGAACCCCGACACGCTCAGCGGCGTTCCCAGCAGATCGGCCTTCAGCTGCAGCCACAGGACATTGCGGCTCGCGGGTCCGATGACCTTGATGCGCTCGGGATATGCGGGGAACAGCTCCAGGACGTCTGTGAACTGCCGTGCCATCCCGAGGAAGAAGCCGAACACGAGATCTTGGGTCGTCGTGTCGGATCGCAGGCCCGCGATCACCCCGCGCGCGGACGCGGACTTGGTCGGCGGGGGGCTTCCGCGGAACTGCGGGAGGACGAGGGGAGTCGCCGTCAGCTCGAGGTCACCTCGGAGGTACCGTTCGTGCACGTCGACGATGCATGCGGACAACTCGGCAGCGCTGATGCCCAACATGCTCTGCAACGTCGCGAACGCCGAGCCGCCCGTCGGGATGGAAGCGAACAGGGTGAACTCCGCACCGGTCGTCGATATGCCGTTCGCCAGCTTGGATTTCGCCGAGTGCTCATCGACGCTGGGCGCGTCTCCGAGGAAGAGCAACCCCTCCGTGGTGCCGGTGGAGTTGAGAAGCTCGCCGCGACCGAGCTCCGCGCCGACGGCGCCCACCATGTGGTCGTGGCCGACGACGTGCACCTGAACGTCATGCGCGAGGCCGACGCTCCCCGCGTAGTCACGCGACACCTGCACGCCCTCGCGGGCTGTGCGCAACTGCGGAAAGACACCGACGTCCAGCCCGACGAGCGCGCTGATCTCCTCGGACCAGGTGCGTGCTCGGAGGTCCAACGCCATCGTCCGGCTCGCCAGCGAGTACTCGGACCATCGATGACCGGTCATCGAGGCAGCCAGGTACTCGGCGATGTTGAGCCATTGGGCGCCGTCGCTCGCGCCGCCGACATGCGCCACCGCCCACGCGGCCTTCGAAAGGCCGTAGTTGGCGTTGACCGGCAGGCCCGTCGTTCGATAGATCGACGCCCGATCTGCGGCGTTCAGTTCGTCCAGGTATGGGGCGCCCCGGTGGTCGTGCCACAGGATCATGGGGGAGGCGAGGGACAGGTCCGCGCGCACCAGGCCTCCGGACTCGCCGACGCCGGTGATCGCGACGCGTCGCACCGCCGCTCGCTGATCCGGCTCGATGCCCTGGATGAATCCGGTCACGGCGGCGCTCAGGCGATCGAGGTCGTAGATCTCGCCCGCATCGTCCTTCATCGTCGGCGTGGGGCAGCGGTCGGATGCGAGCAGCTCACCGCTCGCGTCGAAGTGGCAGCACTTGACGCTGGTGGTACCGACATCGACGGTGATGGTGGGAAGCACGGACTCGTCCCGACTACGCCGCGGTCGGGTTCAGGATTCGGATGCGCCGTTCCACCACATCCGCGATGGCGGCGACCGCTTCCTTCGAGACGCGAATGAGCGACACCTCGTCGGGATTCGCCGCGTACGCCTCCCCGAATGTGCGGATCATCGCGTTGCGGAGGTCGCTGGCCACGTTCACCTTCACGACGCCGAACTCGTGAAGCCGGCCGAGCTGCTCGGCCGGCAATCCCGATCCGCCGTGCACGACCAGCGGGACAGAGCTGGCGGACCGGACGTCTGCAAGCAGGTCGAAGTCGATGCGGGCATCAGGTGCGTATCCGTGCACGTTGCCGACCGAGACCGCGAGCATGTCGCACTGCACCGCCTCGACGAAGTGGCCGACCTGATTCGGATCGGTGTTGCTCGCGTGGTCGGGGCCGATCTCGTCCTCCTTCCCGCCGATGCTGCCGAGCTCCGCCTCCAACGCCACCTCCGGCGGGCACATCTCACGTGCGCGCGCAGACGTCGCGATGTTCTCCTCATAGGGCGCTTCGGAGGCGTCGATCATGACCGAGGTGAACCGGGCGGCCAGCGCCCCCTCCACGGCGTCCAGCGACTTCCCGTGATCGAGGTGCAGCGCCACCGGGACATCCGTCGTCTCGAGACGCCGCCTCACCATGTCGTAGATGTACTCGTAGCCGGAGAGCGCCACGTTCGTGGGAGCCACCTGGATGAAGGTCGGGACGCCGACCCGCTCGATCGCCTGGACGATGCCCATCGTCGTCTCGATGTTCGTGGTGTTGAACGCACCAGCCACGAGGCCGCGGGACAAGCATTCGTTCACCACCTCGGTGCCGCTCACGAGAGCCATTCGGTGTCCTTTCGACAAGTCGTTCGCTGTCGATGGCGGGGAGCTGACGCGTCGCGTCTCGAGTTCCCTGATCGCCGATGACCAGCTGTCAGTTGCCTACTCAGGATAGATCGGCGCGTACGTATTGTCTAGTCTGTCCGTACAAGTTCCGAGTCGAGAAGGTGTCGACTGGTTTCGGTCAGCGGCCCTCGCGGAGTTGCGGCGACGACGCGAACGACGACGTTGCCCTTCTTCCGGCCGGTGTCGACGTAGCGGTGTGCTTCGGCGATGTCGGGGAGGTCGAAGGTCCGGTCGATGACCGGCCGGAAACGGCCTGCTGATGCGAGCCGGGCGATGTGCGCGAGGTTCCCGGCCGTGAATGGGACGTTGCCGGCGGTGACGTGCTTGCCCGTGCGGCGGGCGCGGCTGCCGGCGGTGAGGATCCCCGCAAGGTCGGAGACGACCGAGAGCATCGCCCCCCCGGGCTTGATCAGCGGCTCCAACCGATCGAACGGTACGTTGCCGACGCAGTCGACGACGATGTCGTAGGTCTCGGCACCGTCGGTGAAGTCCTCCCTCGTGTGATCGATCACCCGGACGGCTCCGAGGGAGCGGACGAGGTCGGCGTTGCTCCCGCTGGACACCGCCGTGACTCGTGCACCCGCGAGATGGGCGAGCTGCACCGCAGCAGTTCCGACCGCCCCGGATGCCCCGTTGACCAGCACGGACGCACCGGGTTCGACGCCCGGCCGGCTCAGGAAGGCCCGTGCGGTGATTCCGCCGAAGACCAGGGCTGCGGCCTCTTCGAACGCGAGGTCGGCGGGCTTCGCGGTGATGGCGCCACCATGCGGCACTGTCACGTACTCGGCGTGGCCGCCGAACTTCGCGCCGAGCATGGCGATCACCTCGTCGCCGGGCGCGAACCCCGTGACATCCGAACCGACTGCTTCGACGACACCGGCGATGTCCATGCCGAGGACGGGGATGCGCGGGGTGAAGAACCCGAGGGTGAGGGAGCTGAGCAGCTTCAGTCCGCTCGGCACATCCTTGGTGCGCGCCCGGTGGTCGGCTGCGCTCACGGTGCTCGCGTGAACCCTGACCAGCACTTCGCCGCGGCGTGGCGTGGGCTTCGGCAGTTCCTCGATGCGCACGACGTCGGGGCCGCCGAACCGGTGGGACACCGCGGCCTTCATCGGACTGCCTCGACCGTCGGCTCGGTGCTCGGGGTTGTGAGCCGGGCGAGCGCCTCGGCATTGAATCCCTTGACGACCAGCCAGATGCCCATCCCGAACTCCCAGAAGGTCAGGAACAGGGCGCCGAGACCCGAGAACACCGAGACAGGCCCCCACACGCCGAACAACTGTCCGACTGCGCCGGCGATGAGCAGTGGTGCACCGATGAACCCGAACACGGGCAGCACCCGAGGCAGCAGGCGCGACCGGTACATGAGGGAGCCGAGCAGCAGCGCGTTGAACGCGGGCATCAGCCCCTGGCCGAGCAACGTGGTCCAGGAGTGCTGGGCGAGCAGCGCCTGGCCGGTGACCAGCGCCCCTTCACCAGCGCCGGCCTGCCGGAGGGTGACGATCGACATGAGGGCGACCACACCGGCGAAGATGGCCGCGGCCTCGAGAACCCGTGCGGCGACGAATCCGAGCGCGACGCCTTCGTTCTGTCGCTTCACCACCGGGTACAGGGCGACGCCGGTGCCGATGCAGGCCAAGGCGACGATGACCTCCAGCAGGCCGCCGAAGACGATTGCGGTGTCAGGGCCGGAGCCGGCGATATAGGCCGAGTCGGTCTTGACCTGGTTGTAGAGGAAGAGCGTCGGGATGGACACGAAGGTGAGCAGGTAGAGCGTGCCCGCGACCAGCGACGTCTTCCGATGCGACGTCATGGGCGCGTTCGGCCTGGTTGCCGGGTCGGCGGTGGTGGACTTCATGTCAGGCTCCTGTCTGCTCGGTCGGGGCAAAGGTGTACGGTGTACGCCTTTCTTGCCGTTCACTCTAGGGTGTACGTTGTACACTTGTCAATAGGCCAATACTTCGACCTGTCAGAATGAGCTCGATGACGCAGCAGACGGATGCCGCCCCGCGCGTGCGATTGAACCGAGACCGGGTTCTGCACGCCGCAGTGGCGCTCGCTGACAAGATCGGCATCGACGCGATCAGCATGCGCCGGCTCGCCCAGGAGCTCGACGTCGTGCCGATGGCGCTCTACAAGCACGTCCAGAACAAGGAAGAGCTCCTCGATGGGATGGTCGAGCTCATCATCAGCGAGATCGACCCCCCGCAGCTCGACTCCGACTGGAAAGCTGCGATCCGGAACCGGGTGCTGTCCGCGCGGAGCACTCTCCAACGCCACCCCTGGGCCAGGCAGGCGATCGAGTCCCGCATCCACCCCACGCCTGCCGTGCTGGAATACCAGGATTCGTTCGCCGGCATGTTCCTCGCCGGCGGGTTCACCCCCGACCTTGCGCACCACGTCATGCACGCCCTCGGCGGCCGCATGTGGGGGTTCACCCAGGAGCTGTTCGACGGCTCGGCCGCCCCGGCGGCGCAGACTCCACCTCGGGTCGACCCCGAAGCGCAAGCGGCGATGTTCGCGCAGATGGCGGAGCGGTACCCGAACATCGTGACGATCGCCACTGCGACTCCGCACGACGCCGACTCGGTGGTCGGCCACGGATGCGACGACCAGTTCGAGTTCGAGTTCGCACTGGATCTGCTCCTCGACGGATTCGAGCAGCTGCACCGTCGCGGGTGGAGCTCGACTCGCGCGGCCACCGGGACCCCTGGTTCCGTGTAGCCTGACATCGCCCGTCGATGAACGGCCGGACCCCCCGAACCGGGGCAGGCGACAGATTCGCCGCGCCGCGTAATCTGAGCTGACCGAACGACCTGCCCGGGAGGACCTGGTGGAGCATGCCTGCGCGCACGTCCCGGCGTAGCTGGCCATCTCGGCGCCGGACCGACCTCGAGAGACGCCCCCTCCTTCGCCAGGCGGTGGCGGTGGTCGCCGTCCTCGTGACCACCCTCGGCCTGACGGTCGCGGGCGAAGGCGCCCCGGTGTCGGCCGACCAGCCGCGACGGAGCGTCGCGGAGGGCATCACCGCCGCCGGCGGGCTCCTCGTCGATCCGGCGGGCCGGGTGTGGGTCTCCGACTCGCGTCGCGGGTTCTGCCGGGTGGCCGAGCCGTCGGGGTCGACCCCTGGAGCGATCGAGGCGTCGACGTGCCTTGGGGGCACGTCGGACGCCACCCAGAAGGGCCCGACGCGGCCCGGGGCTCCCGCGCTGCTCGACCCCACTCCCCAGAACGTCGGCAGCGGCGACGAGCTCGCCCTGGTTCCGGATGCCGCGGCGAACTCGTCTGACGTGATTCGGGCGCGCTGGGACGCGCCGTCGGGCACCTTCCGCTACACGAGCACGCTCACGATCTTCGACGGCGACCTGCGCCCCGTCGCCGTCTCCGTCGGGCCCGATCGAAAGGCATACGTCGTCTTCGAGCGCACGCGCAGCGTCGTCCGGATCGTCAATGCGACATCGTCGCAGCCGACCCTGGAGACCGTCGCGTTCCTCGGCGGCAATGGCGCGCGCGCGATCGCGGCGGGCCCGGCCGACGCGTCCGGGCGCATCACCGTCTATGTCGCGGAGGCGACGAGGCTCACCTCGTTCCGTCCGCCGCTCACCGGGAGGTCGGGCGCCGCGACGACCGCGTCGTACCCCATCGGCGCCGTCGCGCGTCTGCAGTACGACCCGGCGACCCGCGTGCTCTACGCCAGCACTGCGGCGGCGACATCCGCCGGGGGCGACTCCGTCACGCGCGTCGTCACCCAGACCGGGCAGGTCGAGGCGAACTGGGCGGCCGGGTTCACCCGAATCGGCGGCATCGCCGTGCGCCAGGGCTTCGTGCTCGCCGCAGACGACCAGGGGCTCATCACGTCGCCGGTGCAGACCGGCAAGGGCGCCGTCCACCTGCTCGGCGAGATCGTGCCGCGAATCACCGCCGGTCCGACGATGGCCGACGGCTCTGCCGCGCCTGATCCGACGATCACGAACGACCCGACGCCGACGTTCACGGTCGCCGTCGATGGCGGGGCGTCGCTGCAGTGCGCGTTCGACAACGCGAACTGGGCGGCGTGCACGCCGGGCGACGTCACCGCATCGCCCGCGCTCGGCGATGGCGAGCATCGCTTCGCGGTGCGGATCGGCGCATCGGGCACGCCCATCGAGCGCACCTTCACGGTCGACACGACCGCGCCGCCCACTCCCGTCATCTCCTCGCCGGCCGCCGACGGGCAGACGCTCACGGATACGGCGACGTTCGAGTTCTCCGCGGCATCCGGAGCCGGGACCAGCTTCCGCTGCGGGATCGACGGGCAGCCCTTCGAGGCCTGCACCTCGCCCGAGAGCTACACGGGCCTCACCGCGGGCGCGCACACGTTCACCGTCGAGGCGCGCACAACCCTCGGCAACACCGCAACGGCGGCGCGCACGTTCCAGTTCGCGATTCCCGACACGACGGCACCCGTGGTGACCGCTACGCCCACCGGCGGCACATTCGACGCCGGGCAGCAGATCACGCTGAGTACCGACGAGCCCGCGACGATCCATTTCACCACCGACGGCTCGACCCCGACCGCGTCATCGCCGCAGTACACCACCCCGATCGTGCTGAGCGCCGACTTCACGTTGCGCTCGTTCGCGATCGACGCCGCCGGCAACGCGTCCGCTCCGGCCGCGCAGAGCTACGTCGTGCGCACCTCACCGCCGCCGTCGGGTGATCCGCACGACTACCACGGCGACGGCAACGTCGACGTCATCGCCCGCAACAGCAGCGGCGCGCTGCTGCTCTACCCCGGCAACGGAACCGGCGGATGGCTCGCGGCGCGCCAGATCGGCTCGGGCTGGAACGCGATGGCGGTGATCTCATGACGGCGCTCTCCGCGGCAGGCCGTCGGGGCATGATCGCCCTGCTGGCCCTCGCGCTCGTCGGATGCGCGTCGCCGGCCGGCATCGACGGGACACGCAGCCCGACCCCGACGACAACGCCGTCGACGACCACCGCGCCGACCACGCCTCCGCCACCGGGCGGCGACGAGGCACGGTTCCTCATCGAATGCTTCTACCCCGACGGCAGCGCGGTCGGCACGTTCACCCGACTCGAGGAGGCGTGGGCGTCGACCAACTACGTGCGCATCGACCACTGCGAGGCGCGAGTCGCGGCATCCGGCACGCTCGAACTCAGCGACGAGGAGCAGGCGGTCGCGGCGGTCGCCGAGGCAGGGCTCCCCGGCGAAGACCCCACCGAGCTGTTCCTGCGCACCCTCGCCGCGTGCGTGCGAGTGGTGCCCGAGGGCACGCAGGGCATCGCGACGTACCCCACCTCGATCCTGCAGGCCGCGCTCGAACTGTGCCCCGAGGCACCGCACGCGGGACTCATGCAGGACGAGCTCGGAACGAGGGGGTGACGGATGCCGCTGCTCTCGTCTTTCGCCAGCCGGCGCGCCGTTCTCCGACTCGGCGTGGCTGCGGCGTGGTCTCTCGGCGCCCTCACCGTCACGCCGCGCCTGGGCGCCACGGCCGCGCCGCAACCGTGGCTCACGGCATCCGGGCCCGGAGGAGCGGAGCCACCCCGCTACCGCTTCGACTGCATCACCCCGGTGCCCGGCTTCGCGCCGCTCCACAGGCTGGAGGAGGTGTGGGCGAGTCCGCGGTACATGACGTTCACCGACTGCGTGGTCGGTTACTTCGGCGAGGAGCCGTTCCACCTCACCGCGCAGGAGTCCGCGATCGTGCGGGTGGCGGAGGAGGCCGGGGCGACGGTCGACGACCGCGAGGGGCTCTACCTGCTCATTCTGGCGACGAGTTCACGCATCGATCCCGCCAGGTTCGATGAGAAGCTCGCCGAACTCGGGCGACCCGTCGTGACCGCGTCGCTGGCACTCGCGCCCGAGGCGCCGCAGGCGGCGGGGTTCGCGGCGTGGTTGGAGGCGTGACGTCACCCGATAATGGCGGCGGAACCGCGGTATCGACCCGGTCGCAGTCGACGGATCGGCAGGAGATTGACCTTCTCGCTGCATCGGACACGAGTTCCGCAGTTGGGACTACAGCCAAGAGGTCGCGATCGGCCCGTTCACCCTCGCGATCCCGCGGCACGGCATCACCGCGCTGGTCGAACCGAACGGGACAGGCAAGTCCAAGTTGCTGACGATGATCGGGCGGCTCCTCGGCATCGACAAGGGATCAAAGAAATGGAGTGACCGGCCATGCCCCGCTGGGGGATCGGTCTGCGGGACCACCTATGAAGGTCGGGGTGTGGTCGCGTCCTGGACTCCGAGGTAGTGAACCAGCGCGAGTTCGACCTCTGCGAGTTGATCGCCGGTGAGGTAGGCGACGGGGTCGCCGACGACGTAGTCCACGTCGATCGATCGGATCTGATCGACCAGCATTCGCGTGAGTCGACCAGCGACTTCGAGTTCGGGACGATGCACGGATGAGCCGGCCGACGTCGAGGTGGGAACCACGGTGACCACGGACAGCGGCGAGTCAGACGGGGATACGACCAAGCCCAACCGTTTGCCGCCCTGCTCGTGGCCCCGCGGCCGACCCAGGTCGATCCGGTAGACGCCCCCGCGGATCACCAGGCCTCAGGCTCCGTGTTGACGTCTTCGCCCTTCAGCGGCTCAGCGTCTGCACGGAACTGGACCAGCCAGCGTTCGTGATCCAGCAGCCGAAGTGCACGGCGCAGCGTGTCGGAGGTTGTCTCGCCGGGCAGCGCGGACTCGCGCAGGATGCGCTCGTCGTCCGGCGTCGGACGGAAACCGATCGATGAAGGCATGGCACCCATCCTACCGAATGTATGACAATTGTTGAACACTGGCAGCCGCACCAGTGCCCGCAAGTGGATACCTCATCGCCCACGTCCGCTGAACACCCCCGACCGTGCGCTGAGCCAGCTCGCCCGGTTTGTCGGGACCTGGAGCATGGAGGGCCGGCTCGAGGGGCAGGAGGTGGCCACCATCATCCGTGGACGCACCACTACGAGTGGCTGCCCGGGGGCTTCTTCCTCAAGCAGCATATGACCATGGACTTCGCCGGCTACGTCGAGATCGACAGCACCGAGATCGTCCGCTACGACCCCGAGACGGGCACCTTCCCGTCGGGATCCGCTACCGGAACGTAGTCCCGCCGAGATCAGACGCCATACCGTAGTGGTATGATGCTGGTATGTCCGTTCAGATGACGATCCGAGTTGACGACGACCTGGCCGCCTTCATCGACCAGGCAGCCAAAGCTGGCGAGGGCAGCCGTGCCGACGTGATCAATCGCGCGATCAAGCGAGAGATTCGGCGTCGCGCCGCCCAACGGGACGCGCAGATCTACGCATCCGGCGCCGATCTCGACCTGGAGACAGACGCCTATGCGGCATGGGCCTCCCGCAATGCCAGCCGGGTGTGGTCTGAACTCGACTGATGCACCCGATCTGGCTGGCCCGACTCGACAAGACACGCCCGGTGCTGGTGCTCACCCGCGAGGAAGTGAGGGCCGTGCGCCAACTGGTCACAGTCGCGCCGATTACCAGCACGGTGCGCGGCTTGCGCAGCGAAGTGCTCGTCGGGCAACGCAACGGGCTTTACCACGACTGTGCCGTCAACCTGGACTCCATCACCACCGTCCCACGGGAAGTGCTGGTGCGCCCCCTCGGTGCACTGTTGGAAGACCAGGAATATGACCTGACACGAGCGTTCCACGAGGCGTTCGACCTCGAAGGCTGAGGGCAGACAGCGAGAGCGATGATTCACCGCCACAGGCGACGGCCTGACCATTCGGCGTCATAGCTCGTGCTCGTGCCCAGCTCTCGCCCTTGCTCATGCTCAGGCGAGCTGCGCGACCAGGGCGTTGATGACAGCGGACTCCACGCCCGAACCTCCGGCGCGGAAGTGCCCGATCTGCGGATAGACGGTCATGCTGCCTCCGGCGATGCCCGGAAAGTCGGGATCCCAGCCGCCCTCGTAGCTGCCCCATGACGGCGCCAGCGGCGGCAGGAAGTTGTTCGCCGGAATGTAGCTGTTGGTCTCGTTGGCGTAGCCGCCGATGAAGAGCCGGTTCGCTCCGCCGTACCGGGCGCGGAAATAGGCCCCGTACCCGCTCACCAGCTCGCCCCCGACGAACGCCATCTTCAGCGACTGGCTGCCGCTGATGTGCCACACCTGCGACGGATTGGGCACGGTCGTCGAGTACGAGCCGCTGTCGATGCGCGCGATCATCTTCTCAGCGTGACGCTGGTACCACGCAGGCTGGCCCGCCGGATTCCCCATCCGTGTGACGAAGGCGGCGCGCACGGCGGCGAGGTTGGCCGGAGTGGGCGTGATGTCGAGCGGGAGGGACACGTCGCGCATCTGCGAGTAGATCGGCCCGGGCAACACTCGACCCGTCGACTTGGCGGAGTTCACGACGGCGTATCCGAGCGAGTTGCCGTGGTCGTCGCGCAACGCCCAGCTGCGGACTCCCGATGGGTCCTGGTCGCCCGCGGGGCCCGGGATGAACAGGGCGAAGGCCCCCGTCTCATCCTCGACGACGTCGCATGCCTCGCCCGGCCAGTCGCCGTCCCACCGCTCCTGCCAGCCGGCGCTGACCGGGTGGCATCCGTAACTGAACAGCACGGCGCGCAGCGTGCCGTTGCTGCGGCGGGCGGTGAGCACGGGCACGGCCGTCTCGACGGTCGGCAATCCGACCCGGTTGTAGGAGAAGTTCATCGAGGTCACGCGGTACTCGAGGGTCACCGCCGTCCGTGTGGCCGCCAAGGCGCTGGACACGACCGCGACGATGCGATCCTGCAGCCATTTCGTGTACGAGTTGACGAGGCCGAGGTCGGTGAGGTCGTACGCGATGTAGGGATCCAGCATGTTCCCGACCACCGGCCCGTTGTGCGTGTGGGTGGCGACCAGCACGATGTCGGACGACGACCAGTTGGTGAGCTTGATCAGGCGCGGTCGCACCGCCTGGTGCACGGCTCGCGGAATGCCGAGGATGTCGAGCGAGACGATCGCATTGGGGTACCCGCTGTCCCAGAGCACGACGCACCGGGCGTAGAGCGGCTGCGAGTACGGCGTGTCGCTCTCGACCGTGCGCGGGGCTCCCTGAATGCCGTAACCGCCCATGTACGGGTTCGCGCCCGCGGCGGGCGTGATGTCGACCTTCGCCGTCGAAACCTGGAAGCTCATCGGACCGACCCCTCTCGGGAGACACTCTGCGTGTCACCGCGGTTGCGAATGGCGAGCCGTCGCCCACTCGGTTCAGTGTGTCGTCCAGTTCGATGGTAGCGACGGTGCCACGCCGCCTCTGCCGCCAGTTCTGGGGTCCGGGCGGGTGCGAAGCGTCACGGATGCCACGACCGGATGCCACGACCGGATGCCACGACCGGATGCTGCGACCGGATGCCACGACCGGCGACGGATGCCGCGACCGGCCGCCGCGGCATTGGTACCGTGGGAGCATGACGGGCCGCGCCACCTCCGACGCGGAGTCGAGCGGGTCCGTGCTGCCCGCGGGCCGCCACCTCGCGGTGACGTGGGGCATCCCCGACCGGTACGGCGGCATGACGTCGGCGCTCCTGCACCGGTCGCGGGCCTTCGTGCGCCTCGCCGGGCGCGAGGTCGACGTGGTGACCTTCGACACGCGCCCCGACTACGCCGAGGTGCGCGAGCGTCTCGCCGACGCGGGCGAGCTCGTTCGGGGCATCCGGCTTCGCAATCTCTACGAGGACCTGCGGGCCGTCACGCCCGAGCCCTCACCGATCGCGCACCGCCCCGGCCGGCCGGGCGATCCGGGCCACGACGAGCTCGAGGTCACCACCGCTGCCGACGGGTCGGGCCTTCGCGTCGCCCGTCACGACGGGCGGCCCACCGTGGTCGAGCACGTGCGAGCCGACGGCACGATCGCCGTGCGCGACGAGCTTCGGCGCGCCGACGGTCCGAAGCGGCTGATCACCGCGTTCGCGCCCGGCGGCGAACCGGTGCGGCAATGGACGACCCCCTGGGCCTGTTACGCCGACTGGCTCGACGGCGTGCTCGGCGGCGAGCGCGCATTCGCCATCACCGACAGCAAGAGCATGGCGCCGTTCATGGCCGACTACCGCAGGCCGAACGTCGTCACGCTGCACGTCGTGCACAACTCGCACCTCGCGGGCGCCGACGCACCATACGGCACGCTGCGTCCGTCGCGCCGGTCGGTGCTCGCGCACCTCGAGCGCTTCGACGGGGTCGTGTTCCTCACCGCGCGGCAGCGCGACGACGTCGCAACGCTCCTCTCGGATTCGGGCAACCTCGCGGTGGTCGCGAACGGGATCGACCTTCCGGCCGAGGCGGGTGCGGCGGATGCGGCGGCGCCCGGCGACCGCGACTTCGACGACCGCGACCCCGAGTCGGGCGTCGTGGTCGCCGGGCTCACCGCGCGCAAGCGCGTCGACCATGCCCTCGATATCGTCCGGGCATGCCGGGCGGGCGGCGTGCCCGCATCGCTCACGGTGTACGGCGACGGGCCGGATGCCCCAGCCCTCCGCGCCGGCGCCGCCGATGCCGGGCTCGCCGGCGCCGTCGCCTTCGCCGGCCACCGCCCCGATGCCTCGCGCGCGTTCGAGCACGCATCGTGGACACTCCTCACCAGCACCTTCGAGGGCGCGCCGCTGGTGCTCGCCGAGGCGATGGCCCGCGGATGCCTCCCCATCGCGTACGACATCCGGTACGGCCCGGGCGACCTCATCGTCGACGGGGTGAACGGGTTCCTGGTGCCGGCGGGCGACCGCACGGCCGCGGCCGACGCCATCGCGCGGCTCGTCGCGCTCTCCCCCGAGCGGCGGGCGGCGATGCGGCGGGCCGCCCGCGAGACGGCGGCGCGCCACGACGACGACGGCATCGTGACCGAATGGGGGCGCGCCCTGCGCGCCGCCGCGCGGCGACACGACCGCGGGCGGCGGCCGTTCGAGGCATCCGTCACCCGGTACCGACTGCGATCCCGGCGCGGCCGGCTCATCGTCACGGCGCGGCTCGCCGGCGTTTCTCGCGACGCACACGTCTTCGTCACCCTGCGGCGGCGAGACAGGGATGGCGCGCTCCTCCGCGCCCGCCGCCCGGCGCGGCGGCGCCTGCGTTGGCGGCTCGACACGGCCGAGACGGCGTTCCTCGGCACGAGGCATCCGCTCATCGGCGCGATCGTCGTCGAGGCCGGCGCGAGCCGCGTCGAGCTCGAGCTCGGCACGCTGCATCCCGACACCCGATCGCCGATGCGCCGCCTCGCGCAGCGCGTCACGGGTCTGCGGCGCGCCGGCGCGACCTGAGGTCGCGCGGAGCCTCAGCCGCCGCTACGCCGGCCCCGCCGCACCCGGTCGACGGTCTCCATCGCGGCGACGGCCACCAGCACGGCGGTCGACGCGCCGCCGACGGCAAGCGGAGTGAGCACGGGCGAGACGGCCGCCACTCCGAGGAGTCCGAGGATGCCGGCCAGGTGGGGCGCGACCCAGCGGTGCTCGAGCAGACGCCGGAAGCAGAGCGTTCCGACGAGGAACAGGAACGGGCCGCCGAGCACCGTGACGACGGCCGAGACGCTCTGCTCGGCCGGATGCTTCAGCAGCTCCTTGTCGCCGACGCTCGTCAGCACGATGCCGGCGATGACCAGCAGATGCACGTACGTGTAGGCCGTGCGAACGAGGCGGCCCGGGGCATCCGCCGCCTCGATCGCCTCGGAACCGATGCGTTCGCCGTGGTCGAAGTAGACCCACCACATCGCCGCCGCCGAGACGAACGCGATCACCATCGCCGTGGTCGCCGGGACGGTGATGTCGAGGTCGACGAACGCGAAGCCGGTGACGAGCAGCCCCTCGCCGAGGGCGATGAGCACGAACAGCGCCGAACGCTCGGCGATGTGCTGACCCGAGAGATCCCACCGCTCGAGACGCACCCGGCCGATGCCCGGCACCGGAAAGCCGAGCCGCGTTCCGAGGTACTCGACGCCGAGGGCCGCCGCCCAGAACGGCAGCTGCGCCGGCAGCGGCAGCAACGCACCGACGATCCAGAGCACGCTGCCCGCCGCGGTCCAGATGAGCAGGCAGGTGAAGTCGAGTGCGGTGCGCCGGTCGTGACGCCACATCGCGAACACGATGAATCCCGTGCGACCGAGTTGCAGCACCACGTAGGCGACCGCGAACGCCCAAGCGCGGTCGCCGAATGACTCGGCGACCGAGATGCTCATCACGAGCGCCACGAACGCCAACGCGACGACCGCCCCACGGACGGGCAGCTTCACGGGATCGAGCCAGTTCGTCACCCAGGTCGTCGACACCCACGTCCACCACAGGGCGAGCACCATGATCGCGCCCTCGAGCGCGCCGAGCGGCGTCTGGTGCTCGAAGAGGTACGCCGAGAGCTGGGTGAGCGCGAACACGAAGACGAGATCGAAGAAGAGCTCGACGTACGTGACCCGATCGGCGCGCGACGAGTCCGTGGGGCGGAGCACGTCGCGGCGGAGTCCGAAGGGCATGGCCCATGATGACATGTGGTCGGCGTCACTCGGCCAGGAACGGCTCGTGATGGTAGCCGTCGGCGTCGAGCGTCGCGGCGGTCGACTCGGGCACCTCGACGAACACCCCCGGCACGTCGGTGAGCGGTTCCGAGACCACGACCCGCGCGCGGTCGCCGAAGTCGCGCAACCGCTCGACGTCGGGGTACATCTTCCGCAGCGTCGGGATGTCGGCGGAGTGGAACAGGGTGCGCGTGCGCCCCTGCGAGGAGTACCGGAACACCCAGATCGTCTGGCCGTCGGACACCGCGACGGTGCCCTGCCACGGGAACATCACGTCGTGCTGGTGGCCGACGGACTCGACCATGCGGATGGCGCGCCCGACCGCGCCGATCGGATCGTCGCGCAGCCCCAGCGTGAGCGCGAGGTGGAAGAGCACCTCGGAGTCGGTCGTGCCGTGCACATGCGGATAGAGCGCCGGATCGATCGCGAAGGTGAGGTCGCGCTTCACCGTGGGCCAGCCGGCGATGGCGCCGTTGTGCATGAACATCCAGTTCTCATAGCGGAACGGATGGCAGTTGGTCTCCTGGATCGGCGGCCCCGCGGCGGCACGCACGTGGGTGAAGAAGAGCGGACTGGTGATCGCCCGGGTGAGCTCGCGAAGGTTCTGGTCGTTCCACGCGGGCTCGATGCTGTGGAAGAGCGCGGGTTCGGTTCCCGCGGCCGCGTCGGTCGGATACCAGCCGAAGCCGAAGCCATCGCCGTTCACCGTCTCGGCGCCGAGCGGCGAGTCGAGCGACTGCGCCACGATCGAGTGCTTCGAGTGGAGCACGATGGTGGAGGGGCGCAGCGGCTCCCCCAGGTACGCCAGCCACCTGCACATGCGCTCACCCTCCCTGCACGTTCCGGCCTCCAGCGGAACCACGGACGTCCATGCAGGGCTGGACCACGGTTCGACCATGGTAGGGCGGATGCCGCGGCGTCGCCAGCGGCCTCGCCAGCGCCGCGGCATCCCGATCAGTTGTCGGCCGGCACCGGCACGTCCTGCACCGAGACGACCTCGAGGCGGTCGAGCGCGTCGTGGGTGCCCGGCTTGGTCTTGCCGCACGCGTCGCGGGGGTAGCGCACCGGGATGAGGGTGCCATCGGAGCCCTCGAGCCAGAGCGGCGACACGATCTCCATGTCGGCGGTGCACGCGAGATCGGCCGGCACCGGGTCGTCGGGCTCGGCGAGCGCGGCGAGCAGCGGTGCGAGGTCGCCCTCGAGTCGTTCGACCTGCACGTACGCCCTTCCTCCCGAGGTCGGCTCCTCCACGCGGATCCAGTCCACCGAGCAGCGCAGGGCGGCGGACGCCTCGAACCCGTCGGGCACGCGCCCGGGCACCGGGATCGAGGGGTCGGGGGTGGCCGGGGCATCCGGCAGCAGCATCCAGGTGCCCTCGGTGCGGCAATCGATGGCGGCGGCCGGGGCGGCCACGGGCGGCGGGGCCGGCGGCGCGGCGGGCGCGCCGCTCGCGCAGCCGGCCATGGCGAGTGGGACGAATGCCGAGACGGCGGCGGCGAGCGCGAACGGATGCCGCCCCGAGATGTGGCGCGTGGTGGGCATGGAGGTGCTCCTTCCCTCACCTCCTCAGACGAACACGCGGCCTGGAACGTTGGGGCGGGCGGGGCGGGGGGGGCGGCTCAGGCGGTGGCCTCCGTACGCTCGCGGCGTCCGAGCAGCACTCCGAGCAGGATCATCGCCACGGCGAGCCCCGCGTGCAGCCAGTTGTCGGCGACGTTGATCGGCACGAAGTTGCCCGCGTGCTCGGCACCCGCGACGAACAGGCCGTACAACAGCAGCACGGCGTAGATGACCCCGCCCCAGATGAGGTAGGCGCGGGAGCCGGCGAAGCTCGTCGCGAGCCAGAGACCGGCCACGCCGAACAGGAGGTGCACGATGTTGTGCAGGATCGACACCTGGAAGAGCCCGAGCAGCAGCGCACCCGACTCGTGGCCGAAGAACAGGATGGTGTCGACGTCCGTCGTGAGGCCGGGGATGAATCCGGCGATGCCGAAGAACAGGAACACGACGCCGAAGACGGCGGCGACCTTCTGCACGGGCGTTCCGGCGTATCGCGTGGTGCCGGCTTGATGGGCGGTGGCATGCATGAGAAACCCCCTCGTCTCATCTCCCGGCGCTGGTCGCCGGACGTTGCGGAGACTCGGCTCCGCTCATGGCCCATGATCCTCCTGTTCGGGCCGAATCGCGAGGGGTTCCACACCTCGGTGCACGCGCGCTCGCCCGAGGTAGGACCGTCAGCCGGCCTGGATCGGCTCGGGCGCCTCCTCGGTGGGGCGGGGACACTTCGCCCACTCCGTCATCTTCGTCGTGGCCTGCTCGAGCGACCACGGCAGCTCGATCATCGGGCGCTCATGGTCGGCAGCGGCATCCGTCTTCGACGCGATCGATGCGAGCGCGAACGCAACCTCGCGCGCGAACTGCCCACCCGAGGTCGAGTTGTTGAGCGCCACCACGACCGTCAGTCCGCTGCCGGGGTCGGTGAACGCCGCCGTGATCGCACCCGCGTTCTCTCCGGCCACGCCGCGCATCGGCCCGAACTGCAGGGCCCCGAGGCCTGCCTTCTGCCAGGCGGGGGCGTCCCCGCCGAGGGGCACGACGGCCCACTGCCTGCGTTCGGTCTCCTCGCTGAGCAGCGCGCCGGTGGCGAAGGCCTCGGCGATGCGCCGGGTGTCGTCGAGGTCGGACACGGCGCCGCCCGCCGCACCGCCCATCGAGCTCGACTGCGAGGAGTCGTCGACGAGCACGGCGCAGTCGACGGCCCCATTCGGCGCGACGGCGGCGGAATAGCCGCCGAGCACTCCCTCGAGATCGGTGTCGGCGGGCCCGGGCAACCGTGTCGCATCGAGGCCGAGCGGGCTGAACACGTACTGCCTCGCGAGGTCCGACCACGACCTGCCGGTGCGCCGCTCGAGCGCGATCGCGAGCAGGAGGATGCCGGTGCGCGATTCCCGCACCAGTTCGCCGGGCGGGCCGGTGCGCGTGAGCGCGAGCCCGTTGGACACGAGCTCTGACGCGGGCCACGGCCGCTCGGGGTTCGACACGAAGTGGCTCTTCAGCCCCGGGTAGTAGTCGGCGAGTCCCGACGTGCCCTGGCACAGGTGCGCGAGCGTGATGCCGTCGAGCGACGGGATCCAGTCGACGATGTCGGCGACCTTGTCGTCGAGCGAGACGGTCCCCTCGTCGACGAGGCGCAGCAGCACCGTGCACGTGATCTCGGTCGTGACGGTGGCCAGGTGGAACCCGTCGTCGGGCTGCACCCTCGGCGAGCCCTCGCCGAATCCGACGGTTCCGGATGCCCCGGTCCACTCCCCCGCCCACGGCGCCCACACCCCGGCGAGCCCGCCGCTCGAGCCGCTCAGCGTGATGGCCTGGTCGAGCACGGCCTGGAGCTTCGCCGTCGTCTCGTCGCCGAGCGGCGCGTCGACCGGATCGAAGTCCGCCGCCGGGTCGACGACCCCGCCGGTGCATCCCGAGAGCGCCGACAGCGTAAGGGCGACGACCAGCGCGGCGACGGGTGCGACCCGCCGCCGTCGAGTATCCGTTCGGTCAGCCACAAGCCCCCCTAGCCATGTGTCCGGTCAGATTGTAACCCGCATGGGCGGCGGCATCCGTATTCGCGTCGAACCGATGCCAATCCGTTCTCCAGACCGCGTCGAACCACCCTCATACCCGGCGAGCGCCGGGCCCATCGAAGGAGGCACCTCATGCGCAACTCCCCGAATCGCATCGTCGCAACCGTCTTCGGCGCGGTCTACGTGCTGGTCGGGCTGCTCGGCTTCGCCGTCACGGGCGGAGTCGGATTCATCGCCACCGAGGGAGGACTGCTGCTCGGTCTGTTCCAGGTGAATCCGCTGGCCAACATCGTCCACATCGCCATCGGCGCGGCGTTCCTCGTCGCCGGATTCGCGAACGCGGCGGCAGCCAAGACCGTGAACATCGTCGTCGGCGGCACCTACCTCCTGCTCGGCATCGTCGGGTTCTTCCTCGCAGGCACCGCGGCGAACATCCTCGCACTCAACACGGCCGACCACTTCCTGCACCTTGCGAGCGCCATCGTGCTGCTCGGCGTCGGGCTGGGGGCCGAGCGGTCCGCACGCGTGGCGACGGCATAGGGAGCCGCGCCATGAACGCACTGGCGTCGCTCGCGCGAACCTGGCCGATGCTCAGCGCCCTCGGCGCGGGCCTCGTGCTGCTCGCCCTGGCCGCCGGTGCAGGGGGAATGGCGGGGGTCGTCCTGGCCGGAGCCGGCATCGCCGGCCTCGGCTGGGGCGTGCTCTCGCTCCGGGCCGGCCGCGCCGTCGTCCCACGCGCCGCGCTCGGCGTGAGCGCGGCCCTGCTCGTGGGGTCGGGTGCGCTCGTCGGCACCGGCCTTGCCGAATCGGCGGATGTCGCGGTGGGCCCTCTGCTCGCGGCATCCGCGTTCACCGCTGTCGTCGGCGGGCACGCCGCGTTCCTCGTGCGCCGCAGCGCCCGTGCCGCGCGACCCGCACCGGACGCGGTGCGCCCCACCGTGCACGCCCGGCCCACCGTGGCCGCGGCCCGCCCCGCCCCGCACGCGGCGCGGCACACCGTGGCCGCGGCGCGCCCCGCCGTGGAGGGACGCCTCTCGCTCGTGGGCCTCGTCGTGGGCGCCCTCCTGGTGTCGGCGCTGGCCACTCCGGCGCTCGCGGCGACCGAGGCGGGTGAGCTCGCGGTGCCGCACGGCTGGCACGGCGGCTCCGGCGGGCACGGGACCACCGGCGGGCACGGCGGCCACTGAACTTCACGAACGGCGGCCGGGGGTTGCGTGGCGATGACTCCCCCGGCCGCGCTTCCTTGCCCGGCCTCCCCGCGCTGCCCCGCTTCCCACGCGTGACGACCCTTCGACGGCTGACGCTGTTTGCGAAGCGTCGTCAGCGCGCGAAAGGTCGTGGCTCCGCCGCGGCATCCGCCCCGATCTCACGCAATGCACCGGCCATGAACCGCTCGACGTCGCGATCGACGATGATGTCGCTCGGCTTCAGCGGACGGCTGAGGAACAAACCGTCGAGCGCGGTGAGCCGACTGAGCGCGACATAGGTCTGCCCGGGGCTGAACACGCGCGACCCGAGGTCGACGATCGCCGTCTCGTAGCTCGCGCCCTGCGACTTGTGGATCGTCACCGCCCACGCGAGCCGCAGCGGGAACTGCGTGAACTCGGCGATCACCTGACGCTCGAGCTTCTTGCGCGCGGCATCCCAGCTGTACTTGTACTTCTCCCAGGTGACCGGCTCGACCTCGTGCTCGTCGCCCTCGATGGCGACGCGCACCTCGCGGTCGAGCGACGTGACGGTGCCGATCGTGCCGTTCACCCAGCGCTGCCCGTCGGGCCCGATCGCGGTGTCGTTGCGGAGGAACATCACCTGCGCCCCCACCTTGAGCTCGAGCCGCTCGTCGGCCGGGAAGGCGCGCCCGCCGAAGTCGCCGTTCACCTCGGCCTCGTTGGCCTGCGAGTGCCCCGGCAGCCGGTGCAGCTGCGTGGCGTTGATGCGGTTCACGGTGTCGTTGCGGGTCGCGAGCGTGATGGCGCCGTGCTCGGGCAGCGGCCTTCGCGCCCCCACGTCGTTGAGCACGCCCGCGATCTCGGCGGTGACCTGCCCGTGCCGCACCGCGTTCAGCATGATCTTGAACTCGTCGTCGTGCTGGCGATGCACCTCGCCGAGCTCGTAGATGCGCAGGTCGGCCGCGCGCCACACCCTCGCGTCGAAGAACCACATCGACCGGTAGGTGTCGGCGAAGTAGGCCCGCTCGTCGCCGTCGCCCGGCACCGGCGCCAGCTGGTACGGATCGCCGAAGAGCACGACCTGCGCACCCCCGAAGGGCTCGTGCGGCCGCTGACGGGCCTGCCGCAGCGAGCGGTCCATCGCGTCCATGAGGTCGGCGTTCACCATCGACACCTCGTCGATCACGAGGGTGTCCATGGCGTTCAGGATCTTGCGCACTGCGTCGTTCTGCTCGATGTCGTGGTCGGCGATGACCCCGATCGGCAGCCGGAACAGCGAGTGGATCGTCTGGCCTCCGACGTTCAGGGCGGCCACGCCCGTCGGCGCGCAGATCACGATCTGCTTCTGCGTGTGCCAGTTGAGGTGGTTCAGCAGTGTCGACTTGCCGGTGCCGGCGCGCCCGGTGACGAACACGTGCTCGCGCGTGCCCTCGATGGCCTGGAACACCGCGGCCTGTTCGCGGGTGAGGGTCACGTTCTGCACGAGGTCGCTTTCGAGCGGGGGTCGGATGCCGCGGGCTCGCGTCGCGGCGATGGCGCCCGTGCGGGCGCCCTCCCACTTTAACCGCGGACTCGACGCCGACGGCCGGCCGGGACGCGATCGGGGAGAGAGTCCGGAGCCGCCTGTGGATGGATCCGGCGCAGGCGTAGGGCCGCAGACCGTCCGTGCACCCCCCATAGACTGTCCGGGTGGGGAGCTCGGGCGCGCGTGGAGGTCGGCTGTCGCCCGTGTCCGTCGTCGGGTGGGTCATGCTGGCCCTGCTCCTCGTCGGCGCGTTCCTCGCCGCGCTCGGTTCCCTGAACCGGACCTTCTACGGCGCGTCGACCTTCGTCGAGCGCTACCTGACCGCGGTCGCAGACGACGACATCGCGACGGCGTCGACGACCCCCGGGGTGGCACTCGACGCCGAGGAACTCGCCGCGCTCGGCCTTCCCGCCGACGTCTCGACCGCGATGTTCCGCTCGGATGTCATCGAATCCGGGCCCGAGGACATCCGAATCCTGAGCGATGTCGCGCTGCCCGACGGCTCGCACTCGGTCACCGCGAGCTACCGCCTCGACGTGTCCATCGTCGAGACGACGTTCGACGTTCGACCCCTCCCGCCGCTCTACGGCGTGCTCAGCCGATGGGAGTTCTCGGTGAGCCCGATCGCGGTCGTCGACGTCACCGCGGCGAACAACCCGATGTTCACGGTGGGCTCGCTCACGCTCGACACGCGCGCGACGAAGAGGGGCGACGAGCTCGCCGCATTCACGCAGGTCACGCCCTACCTCGCGATCGCGCCGGCCGTCTACGAGTTCGGGTACACGTCGCCCCTCCTCGAGGCGGTGCCCACGGCGACGCCCGTCGAACCGTCGGCACGCACCGCGGTCGCCGTCACCTCGCTGCCCACGCCGACGTTCGTCGAACGCGTGCAGGTGCAGGTCGACGACTACCTCGCCGGGTGCGCGGCGCAGCCGGTGCTGCAGCCCGCCGCGTGCCCGTTCGGCATCGAGATCGACGATCGCGTCGTGGGCGAACCCACCTGGACGATCGTGGCCCCTCCCCTCGTCACCCTCACGCCCGGCCCGAACGCGTTCGAGATGCCGCCGACCGAGGGCGTCGCGCACATTTCGGTCGAGGTGCAGTCGCTCTTCGACGGCGAATTCTCGCAGGTCGAGGAGGATCGCCCGTTCACGCTCGCGCTGACCGCGAGCATCCGCCCCGACGGCAGTATCGCGATCCAGTTGATGTAGCGCCCGCTGGTCGAGGAGGGCCGCACGGCAGCCCGACCACGGGCGAACGGATGCCGCGGCATCCGTCGACCGGCTCAGCCCTGCCGGTCGTGCTCGGCGATCGCCGCGAGGCGCGCGTTGTACTCCGCCAGCTCGGCGTCGCCCGTGCGGTCCGCGTGCCGGTCGCGGCGCCTCGACTCCTTCTCGTCGCTTCGCGCCCACTGCACTGCCACGGTGATCGCGAGGGCGACGGTCGGGATCTCGCCGATCGACCACGCGATGCCGCCGCCGAGCTGCTGATCGGCGAGCGCGTCGGTGCCCCACCCCATCGCCCCGTACCAGTCGGCCAGCAGCAGCCCCGTGCCCGACATGATCGCGAGCCCGAAGAACGCGTGGAACGCCATCGTGCCGAGCAGCAGCAGCAGCCGGAACGCGTACGGCAACCGGAACGGCACGGGGTCGATGCCGATGAGCGACTGCACGAAGAGATATCCGGTGATCAGGAAGTGCACGATCATCCACTCGTGCCCGATGTGGTCGACCATCGTCCAGCGGAACAGCGGCGAATAGTAGAACACCCAGAGGGAGCCGGCGAAGAGCACCGCCGCCACGATGGGGTTGGCGATGATCGACGCGAACCTCGAGTGCACGGCGAGCAGGATCCACTCGCGACCGCCGCGCGAGCCGTCCTTCCGGGGGCGGATCGCCCGGGACGCGAGCGTGACCGGCGCACCCGGCACCAGCAGCACCGGCACGGCCATCGTGAGCACCATGTGGCCGAGCATGTGCGCCGAGAACAGATACTGCTCGTACACGCTCACGCCGCCGTTCGTGACGAACGCCAGCAGGAGAAGCCCCGCCACCCAGAGCACCACGCGGTAGGCCGGCCAGTGATCGCCGCGCCTGCGAAGACGCAGCACGCCGGCGAGGTAGAAGAAGATGCCGAATCCGCACGCCAGGAGCCAGATGAGGTCGGGGCTCCACTCGGTGAAGTAGCGCGTCCAGTCGGGCCACGGCGGCAGCGGCTCCCCCGTGAGGATCTCGGCGGGTGTGCGCGCGAGCGTGCCCGTCTGCTCGGTGACAGGGGTCGGGGTGCGGGCGAGCGCCGCCGCGACTCCCGAGGCGATACCCATGAACGCGAGCTCGGCGACCACGAGCACCCAAAAGTCGCGACCGACGGATGCCGCGGCACCGCCGCGCGACATCCGCCCGATCAGGAACCGGCGCTGCGCCGCGCCGAACAGGCCGAGGGCGATGAGCGCCGCCACCTTCGCGACGACCAGCACACCATAGGGCGTGCCGAGTTCGCCCCACGTGCCGATGCGCAGGGCCGCACTCGCATACCCCGACAGGGCCACGACGATGAAGCAGATGAGCGCGACCGTGGAGTATCGGGCGAGCACCACGGGAAGCCGGCCGTCGTCGAGCCGGTTCCGCAGCAGCACGATGGTGAGGAGTCCGCCGACCCAGACGCAGACGAACACGAGGTGCAGTCCGAGGGCCGAGACGGCCGCGTCGTGCCCGGCCGCTCCGGCGGCATGGCCCTGCTGCGCCATCGGCACCAGCGTGACGGCGGCGAGCACGGTGACGAACACGAGCGCGGTGTGGTTGCGCACGGCGAAGCACAGCACGGTCACCGCCGCCGCCACGAGGGTCGTCGTGAGCCACGCCTGCCCCAGCTCGATGGTCGTGACGAACTGGCCGAGCTTCTGCCCGAACGCCTCGCCGAAGTCGAGCGGTTCGCCCGTCACCACGAGGAAGGTGAAGATGCCGGTCGCCGCGCTCGCGACGGTGAGCACGGCAGCGGATGCCGCAGCCACATCGAGTGCGACATCGAACTCACGCCGTTTCGGGGTGAGCGCCCACACGGCGAGCACGAGCGCGCCGATCATGCCGGCTGCCCCGAGGTTCACGATGAGCTTCGAGACCGGAAGCCCGAACCGAGCCACCGGACCCGGGTCCTGGATGGGCAGCGGCGCGGCGCCACCGCCGTACGCGAGGCCCGCGAACGTCGCGAGGAGCGCGACGGCGAGGAGCACGGCGGGGCCGAGCACGCGAACGGAGCGGGGCACCGAACCAGCCTAGACGGCGCCACCCGTGTGCCGCCTCGAAGCGGGACTCGCGGCATCCGTCAACCGGCGACTGCGCCGCAGACGACGAGGGGGCGAACGGCCTCAGCCGCACGCCCCCCGGGAGTCTCGGATGCTACTTGGCGGCGGCCTTGAGCTTCGAGCCGGCCGAGACCTTGACCGAGTAGCCGGCCGGGATCTCGATGGACGCACCCGTCTGCGGGTTGCGGCCGCTGCGCGCGGCGCGGTGCGTGCGCTCGACGGCGAGCCAGCCCGGGATGGAGACCTTGGTGCCCGACCCCACGGACTCGGCGAGCGCGTCGAAGAGACCGCCGAGCACGGAGTCGACGGTGGCCTGGCTCTGGCCGGTCGACGCAGCGATCTTCGCGACGAGCTCGGTCTTGTTCAGCGACTTGTCAGCCATTGAATGTCCTCCTCGGACTTCCGCTGTTCGGTACAGCTATCTATGAGTACTCGGGAACGATCGTTGGTCCGCCCCCGGTGGCCGATTCAGCCGCCTCGAATGTAGCAGAGAACCGCGGAAACTCGCGGATTTCCGGCACTTCGGGGCATTCGGGCGTCGGTGTGTCGCACCGCCGAGCGCGTCGCGTTGCGACATCCGTCACCGAGACCCTGTGCGCACGGAACTGTGCTCCGGGGGTGGTTTTCGGCCGGAATCGCGTGGGATCGCCCGCGCGGGTGGCCGGAATGCACCCCCGGAGCGAAAGCGCAACACCCCGACGCGTCGCGGCGGCCCGCACTCGCCGCGAACGACGAAGGGCACGTCCCGGAGGACGTGCCCTTCGTGTGAATCGGGTGCTACCAGCTCGACTTGGTGATGCCGGGCAGCTCGCCGCGGTGCGCCATGTCGCGGAAGCGCACGCGCGAGACGCCGAACTTCGAGAGCACGCCACGGGGGCGGCCGTCGATGGCGTCGCGCGAGCGCAGGCGAACCGGCGACGCGTTGCGGGGAAGCTTCTGCAGGCCGACGCGGGCGGCCTCGCGGCTCTCGTCGGTGCCGTTCGGGTCGACGAGGGCCTTCTTCAGTTCGAGGCGCTTCGCCGCGTAGCGGTCGACGACCTCCTGGCGCTGGTTGTTGCGCGCGATCTTGCTCTTCTTCGCCATGTCTTAGCGCTCCTCACGGAAGTCGACGTGCTTGCGCACCACGGGGTCGTACTTCTTGAGCACGAGACGGTCGGGGTTGTTGCGACGGTTCTTGCGGGTCACGTAGGTGTACCCGGTGCCGGCCGTCGACCGAAGCTTGATGATCGGGCGGATGTCCTGCTGCTTGGCCATTAGAGCTTCACCCCACGTGCCTGGATGTCCTTGACGACCGCTTCGATGCCACGGGCGTCGATCACCTTGATGCCCTTGGCGGACACGTTCAGGGTGACGTTACGACGCAGCGACGGCACGTAGTAGGTCTTCTTCTGCACGTTCGGGTCGAAGCGGCGCTTCGTCCGGCGGTGCGAGTGCGAGATGTTGTGTCCGAAGCCGGGAACGGCTCCGGTCACCTGGCACACTGCTGCCATTGGTCTTTCCTCCAATACCGAGGGGCGGATGCCCCTCCCAAGGTCTCTTGTCTGCTGACGCTCCCCATGCCGATGCCCGCGATTCCTCGCGGTTCAGGATGGGGGTCGTCGCGGTCTGGGCAGTGGAAGTACCCAGCCAACGGGACAGTCTACCCGATCCCGAGGATTCCCCCGAATCGGTCGGATGTCGTGGGGCTGCCCGGTCACAGCCCGGTTGCGACGGCGGCCCCGGCGGTGAGCCACGCCTGTTGAGTGGCCGGGGCGAGCCGGTCGAAGCGGAGGGGTCCGCCGTGCAAGGCGCGGTCGAAGGGGATGGTCACGACCGCCCTGGCCAGCGGGGTGAAGCCGTCGGCGATGCGCCTGGCGTCTGCCGCAGCTGCGTCGTGCTCGGATTGCAGCACGATCACGACCGCGTTCTCGGCGAGGCGGGCCGACGCCTGGTCGCGCTCGCGGAGGGCCTCGAGAAGGAGTGCACCGGATTCGGCCGGTTCGCCGAGCGCGGTGGTCGCCACCACGAGCTGGTCGGTGAAATCGATCATGCGCAGCCAGCGTGGTGCGGACTCGTCGTTTCCGGAATCGAAGAACACGACCCGGAAGTACTTGGTCGCCACCTCGTGCAGGGCGTCGAAGTCGTCACGGGTGAGGCGCTGCCTGGTTGCGAGCAGCTCGGGGTTGGAGCGCAGGACGTCGTATTTGTCGCTGGACTGGTGATGCACGTACCGGGCGAGCTCCGCGCTCTGCGCCGAGGGCGACAGCAGCCGATCAGTCGCGGGCAGCAGATCCTGCAGGGTCGCCTCGTGGTCGGACTTCTCGGTTCGCCATCCGAGGGTGCCCCGGGTGTCGTTGTTGTCCCAGGCGAGCACGCCGGTGCCGCCGTTGCGCGCGAACACCGCGGCGAGCATCGCGGTCGTCACGGTCTTGCCCACACCGCCCTTGCCGTTGACGACCGAGATCGTGCGCGGTCCGGGCCAGTGCCGGCTGACCTGCTCCACGAGTCGGCGGTGGTCGCGTTCCGCCGCCGAGGGTCGCATGTCCAGTCTCGTCGAGCGGGTGACCAGACCCCGCCAGCCTTCGGTGGCCGGAAGCTCGCGTTCCTCCTCGGCGATGAAGGAGGCGCGTGCTGCGCGGGCCTCCGGCACGTGCGCCGCCGAGGGGGTTTCCGCGCCTGCGCTCGTCGCCAGTCCGGCGGGCGGAGCCGTCGGAGCCGTTGGTCGCAGCGTCTCGAGCGTCGATTCGGCCGGCTGCGTCCCGTTCGAGGGGAGCGGCGTGATGGTGCTCATGATGTCCGTCCTTTCGGGTGCTTCGGTGCGCGTGCGCGTCCGCCGCAGGCGGACGGTCGCGAATCGTGCCAGCATGCCTGCCAGCCGCACCAGCACGATGGCCAGGCCGGCGAGCGGGAGGATGAGGAACAGGATCGAGAGGACCCCGAGGATCAGGTCGGCCGGATGCCCCTGCTCCCACGCCGTCACGACGGACCCGACGTGCACCGTGATCGCGGCGACGGTCTGGGTGACGATGACGGGAAGGATCCACAGGGTCCACGCCAACGCGATCACGAGCAGGGGGATGACCGTGACCACCCAGACGGTGACGATCCGTCGTGCCGCCGGCCGGAGCTCGGTGACCTTCGGATCGGGCGCACGGCCGGGGATGAGGCTGACGATGACCGGGCGGACGCGGGCGAACAGGTCCGGCACGCCGGCGAGGTCGGCGAGGATGAAGTACCCGTCCAGTCGGATGGTCGGCGGCAGCTGTTGCAGCATCTGGAGTTGCATGACGATGACCACGAGCAACAACACGCCCTCACCCGTCGCGAGGTAGCCGAGCCCCGCCGCGACGACGCACCAGGTGTTGAAGTACAACCCTCCGAGGTCGGTGCGCAACCTGCCGACGCGGCCGAGCCGGTAGGAATCGGTGACGTTCGTGAAGAAGGCCGGGAACACCAGGTAGAGGCCGAAACCGATCATCCCGGGGCGGGCGCCCCCGTATCGGCACGCGGCGGCGTGACCGAGTTCGTGGATGAGGGCGCCGACGGTGAGCAGCCCGAACAGGCCGAGGAGGAGTACGGGAGTGACCAGCACCTGCTGCAGCGCGCCGAACCCGTCGCCGATGACGATCAGGGCGACGTCCACCGCGACGAGGGCGACCAGCGCGACGACGACGACCGGGGTCGCGTACAGCGGTGCGAGCCAGGAGGCGAGCCGGTTGACGGCCCCGGCCGGGATCAGGGTGATGCGCCCCCGCAGAGCGAGGAGGGGATCGGCAGTGGGAAGCCTGCCGGCGGGTTCGGCGTCCGAGTTGGCGTCCTCGATCAGCCCGAGCGGCACGAGCTTGGTGTCCAGGAGGTGGTGGAGGCCATCCGTGGTCAGTTCCCTGCCGTACGCGGCGCTGACCGTGCGGGCGAGCTCGTCGGCCGGCTTGCCCTGCTCGGCGGTCGCGAGGACGAGGTTCAGCAGCTCCGAGAGCTGCACGACCTGGCCGTCCTGGCGTTGCACGAGGCAGGTCTTGTGGGTCAGTCCCGAATCGGACACGGGTCCGAGCAGCACCACCCCCGGAGCGCGCTGCCAGGATTGCGGGCGAGCCGGCATCGTCGGTTGCAGGGTCATCACTCCCCCTCTGCGTCGGCATCAGCCGGCGGACACGATCCCGAGGGGTCGTCTCCGCCGGCCGAGGCTGCCCGTTCTCAGTACTGAACGACCACCATGTCCTGCCAGGCACCCGCGTTCGCGACGGAGCCGATGGTCGCCGCGTTGATCGCCAGCGCGATGTTCACGCCGACGACCGGCGCGACGTTGATGTCGAAGTCGAGGTACAGCGTCTCCCGCCGCGGCAGGAGCTCCGCGGTTTCAGCCTCGAGTGCCTCGATCGTCATGACCTGTGTGCCCATGTCGTCCCCCTTTCCGATCGGTCCGGCGCCGCACACGCGGCGCCGGACCTTTGCGTTCGACTAACCCTGCACGACGGCGATGTTCTGCACCGCCGCGCTGTTCGCCGCGGACAGGATGGTCGCCACGTTGACCGCAGCCGACGAGTTGGACGCGTACACGGCCGCCCAGTTGCTGTCGAAGAACAGTGTCTCCTTCGTCGGCAGCAGTTCGACGGACTGTGCGTCGAGCTCAGCGAGTGTCATCTTCAGCATTTCGGTTACCCCCTGCATCGATACGATCGATCTCGAATCAGACCGACTGGGGCCAGTCAACGGAGCCCGCGTTATCGCCGCGTTATCGCCGCGTTATCGTTTCGTTACCCAGTCGGTGCGAGCTCAGCCGCCGACCTGCACGTCGACCGAACGCTGCAGCGACACCTCCACGCCCAGGTCCGAAAGGATGATGTCCTCGAGTTGCTGCGCGGTCTCCTCGACGAGATCCTCCGAGCTCGCGCCGTCACGCTGGCGCGCGTCGGGCTGGGCCGCGTCGGGCTGGGCTGCGCCTGCGAGACGGTCCGCGAGCTGCTCCTCGATCTCGGCGATCAGCTCTCGCGCCTGCGTCGACAGGTCGTGTCTGGTGCCGCCTGCGAGCACGAACTGGATGGCGGCCGAGGTCGTCGTGCAGCCGTCGCACGCCACGTTCAGCGCCAGTGCCCGGTTGTTCACCGTGATCGTCTCGGGGTGGCGGATCACCACGAGTTGCACGGAGACCGACGAGGAGGAGCATCCGACACAGCTCGACCACGCTGTCGCGCTGTTGTCGGCGGATGCCGCGCCCCTCCCATTGAAGTACACGACCTGGAACACCGTGGACCGGCCGTCGCATCCGTCGCAGTCGCTGGTGGCGACAGCGGACGCGACCCCCTTCAGGTCGGGTTTCCTCACCCGGACCTCCGAGACCGCGTTGTCGGCGACCGCCGGGTTCTCCGCCGTCGGTATGGCGGCCGCCGCCGTGTCGAGACTGGACGAGATCCGATCGTGGCGGTCCGTCCAATCCCACACCCAGTCGCTCGGCACCGCGGCGTTCGCGGCAGTCCCCACCAGCGTGCCGACGATCACGACTGCAGCGCTCAGCGATGCAACCCTGGCTCTCATACGCATCTCGAACTCCTTCGTTCTTCCCTGTGTGTTGCTATTTCCAACCTCTGTGCGCGACTTCCAACGGTGTCGGCGTGGGCTCCGTGCCTCGGGCGTATGCCGGCACGTCCGACCGGTGTGCGAGCAGCTCGGCGAACCGTGATGACGGCTCGACGCCCAGCTCGCGTTCGAGATCATCCCTGAGACGCCTGTAGGCGATCGCCGCGGCGACGTGGTTGCCCGCCAGCAGATGCCCCTCGACGAGCCGCAGGTGGGCACTCTCACGCAGCGGCTCGATCGCGATGGCCGCCATCGCCGCGCGGATCGCGGGGTCGGGGTCCCCCCGGGCGATGGAATGCTCCGCGAACACGTCGAGCGCGGACAGCCGCTCCTGCGTCCAGCGTTCCTGCTCGAACACGACCCAGTCCTCATACCAGTCCGGCAGGAGGTCGGCACCCGACAGCGCGTCCACGAGGTCGGCTCGAGTGGAGGCGTCACCGTTCGACGCGAGCCCACGGACGAGGCGGCGCAACGCGTCGACGTCGACCGAGACGCCCTCCGACATCGCCACACTCCCGGCATTGCGCCGGATCAGTGCGGGGAGCTGGTGCGACACCTCGAACAGGCAGGTGCGAAGGTTGCCCGCCGCGTGCACTTCCGAGCTCTCCGGCCACAACAGGCTCGCGAGGTGCCGTCGCGATCGCGGCCCCAGGAGCGCGAGCGCCGCGATCAGCCGCTGCTGCCGCAATCCGACGTCCACCGGCTCTGCGTCCCGAGCGAGCCCCCAGCTGCCGAACAGGCGCAGCTCCCACCCCCCGGCAGAAACCGTCCCCATTCCGTCACCCCCCCGGCGAGAATGTGCCGCCAGCGCGACCACCGTGGCGGATGTCGCGGCAAGCCCTCCCAGAGTGCTCGCGCCCGGGCCGCCCTGTCAACCGCGGCACGCCGAACCGTCCGACACGGCCGGTGCGCCGACGGGCGAACGATGAGGTGACTCGGACGTGGGATGCGGGGCGCGCTACCCGACCCCGCCGAGTTCGTCGCCGGCCTGCATTCCGCCACAGGCGGCGAGCCAGGCCCGCACGAGCTCGAGGACCTCCTCGGCATCCGCCGTGACGATCGACTCCTCCATCGCACCCACGGCCCCGTACGTCAGGCGCGCACGAAAGGCATCCCCCTGGGCGGGTTCGTCCCAGACGCGGATCACCATTGTCGCCATGAACGGCCCTTCTCGCCGGAGTCGTACCTATGAACAGTGCCACGACGACGACGACGGGTCAGCCGATCACCGACCCCCAATTCGGAGGACAAACGTTCGTTTCGGGTCGCGTGCGGTGCGCGCGATCGGGATCCCGGGTTCAGTCGCAGAGGATCCCGGGGTGCGTGCCTTCCTCGCTCACCGAGCGGTGCCGGCCGCGCCCGACGCCCTCGTCGTGCAGTTCGCGCAGAGGCCGAAGATGTCGACGATGTGCGCCGCACCGGTGAACCCGTGTTCGGCGGCGACGCGCTTCGACCACGTCTCGACCTCATCGGCGGCGATCTCGACGGTGAGGCCGCAGTTGCGGCAGATCAGGTGGTGGTGATGGCCGGTCGTCGAACAGGCGCGGTACAGCGCCTCGCCCTCGGGCGACTGCAGCGAGTCGGCCTCCCCGTTCGCCGCGAGGTCGCCGAGCGCCCGGTAGACGGTCGCGAGGCCGATCGGCGATCCGCTCGCGTGCAGCGCGGAATGCAGCGCCTGCGCGCTGATGAAGCCCGCGACGTCGTCGAGTGCCTCGCGAACGGCTTCGCGCTGCCAGGTGTTGCGTTTCATGCGATTCGTGCGTCCTCTGCCGTCTCCACGGAAATGGCGGCCCGATTCCACGGTAGTGCGCGGAGCTTGGCGATTCCCAGCGCGAGGAGGAAGAATCCGGCCGCCGCCAGCGCAATGCTCGGTCCGGCTGCGACGGCGAGCGCTCGCGAGGCGAGCACTCCGATGACTCCGGATGCCGCGCCGATCACGGGTGCCGCGAGGAGGATGCCGCGGTACGTCGGCACCACGACCCGGGCCGCCGCAGCGGGGGCGGCGATGAGCGCGATCGCGAGGATCGCGCCGACCGCGGGCAGCGCACTCACGACCGTCGCGGCGGTGAGGCCGAGCACGAGCAGTTCGATCGGCCACTCGCGGTAGCCCGCGGCCCGGAATCCGGGCTGGTCGAATGTCGAGAACGCGATCTCCTTGCCGAAGAGCGCGACTGCCACGACCGCGACGACGGCGACGGATGCCGCGAGCAGAATATCGCCGTCGGTCACCGTGAGGATCGAGCCGACGAGCAGCGACTCGGCGCGCACCGGAAGCCCGGGGATGACCGCCTGCAGGATCGCGCCGGCGGCGAAGCCGCCCGTGAGCACGATGCCGGCGGCGACCTGCGCGCCCTGGCGCCGGATCCGCGCGATGCCCGCCATCACGACGACGAGCACCACGGATGCCGCAGCAGCACCGAGCGGCACGCTCAGGCCGAGGGCGGCCGCCGCGACCGCGCCCGGGTACGTGCCGTGCGTGAGCGCCTGGGCGAAGAACGTGCGCCGGCGCAGCACGACGAGCGCGCCAACGAAGCCGGTGCCTGCGCCGATGACGATCGCGGCGACCAGGGCCCGCTCGAAGTAGCCCATCAGCGCACCGCCCCTGCCCTGAGACTCCGTCGGCGACCCGCGATCCAGTGCGCCAGCAGCACGACTCCGTAGCCCGCGACGAAGACCGCCACGATGGTGCTGCCCGCGGGCAGGTCCACCCCGCCCGCGAACGAGCCGGCGAACCCCGCCGCGAGACCGAGCCATGCCGCGAGCCCCGCGAAGACGGCCGCGGCGGGGAACAGCCACCAGAGCCGTTCGGTGAGCAGTCGCGCGGCGGCGCCCGGCACGATGAGCAGCGCGAGCACGAGCAGGGTGCCGACGGTGCTCGCCGCGGCCACCACCACGAGGGCGACCGCGGCGTTGAGCACGAGGTCGAGCACGAGCGCCGAGTCGCCTGCCGCCCGACTCCCCGAGCGGTCGAAGGCACGGAAGAGCTGCTGCTTCAGGCTCACGGCCACTCCGACGGCCGCGACGAGGCAGACCACGATGACGGGAACCACTTCATCGGGCGGGATCGTGAGCACTCGCCCGAACAGCAACGCCTCGAGCTCTCCGGCGTAGTCGTCGCTCTTCGACACCACGATCACGCCGGCGCTGAACATCGCCGTCAGCACGATCGCGACGGCCGCGTCCGTGGTCACGCCGGCCCGATCGAGCCACGTGAGCACGACGGCCGCCGCGAGGGCCGCGATCGCGGCACCCGGCACGAGTCCGGCCGTGCCGCCGAGCGCGAGCCCGATCGCAAGCCCGGGGAAGACCGCGTGCGTCAGCCCGTCGCTGATGAACTCGAGCCCCCTGAGGTTCACCAGCACGCCGACGGTGCCGGCGACGACGGCGAGCACGAGCATCACGAGCAGCGCCCGCGCCATGAACGGCAGCGCGAACGCTCCGAACAGGATGTCGATGAGGGTCATCCGTCGCCGCTCCCCCGCGACATCAGTGGCCCTCGTGACCGGGCACCACGAGCGTGTGCTCGTCGAGCTCGACCTCGACGCCCTCGAAGCACTCCTGCACGTTGCCGAGGGTGAGCACCTCGCCGACGGGACCGAAGGCGAGCTGCACGCCGTTCACCAGCACGACGCTGTCGCAGACGTCCTTCGCGAGCTCGAGGTCGTGAGTCGAGACCACGACGGCCACGCCCTGCCGCTTCAGGGCGCGCAGGGTCTCCACGAGCGCATCCCGGTTCGCCTGGTCGAGTCCGTTGAACGGTTCGTCGAGGAGCAGCAGCCGCGGCTCGCCCGCCAGTGCCCGCGCGAGGAGTCCGCGCTGACGCTGCCCGCCCGACAGCTCACCGAATCGCCGCTTCGCCAGCGCCTCGAGGCCGACCGTCTCGAGGGCGCGCCGCACCGCGGCGCGATCGGCGCGCCCCGGCCACCGCACGAGCCCGAGACGCCGGTAGCGTCCTTGCATGACGACCTGCTCGAGGCTGATCGGGAAGTCGGGGTCGAGCTCGGTCGACTGCGGGAGGAAGCCGATCATTCCGTTGCGGGCATGTACTGTGCCCGACACGTTCGCCGTGGCATCCGTCGATCCGATCTCCATCGTGCCCGCGGTGAGCGGCACGAGTCCGAGCACCCCCCTGAGCAACGTCGACTTGCCTGCCCCGTTGGGGCCGATGAGCGCGACCGCCGCGCCGGCCGGCACGGCCAGCTCGAGCTCGGACACGCCGCCGCCGGCCGGATGGGTGAAGGCTGCGCCGACGAGCCGGAGCACGGGGGAGTCGCTCATGCGCTCATCCTTGCAGCAGGTCTGGAAGCGGGGAAGGCTCGAGGCCCCACGACTCGAGGATGAGTCGCGCGTTGTTCGCCTGGCTGCCGAGATAGGTGTCGCCATCGGAGCCCGCGGGCCCGAGGGAGTCGCCGTACAGCGCGGCGTCGCCCGAGTACACCGTGACGCCGGCCTCGCGCGCAATGGTCTCCGCGGTCTTCGCCGAGATGGATGCCTCGGAGAACACCGCCCGGACTCCGGTGGCTCGGATCTTGGCGACGAGGTCGTCGATGTCGGCGGCGCTCGGTTCGGCGTTGTCGTCGAAGCCGGGGATGACGCTGCCGACATACGTGATGTCGTATGCGTCGAGGAGGTAGGTGAAGGCGTCGTGGTTGGTCACGAGCAGTCGCTGCTCGACCGGGACCCGCTCGACGTTCTGCTCGATCCAGTCGTCGAGCGCTCCCAGCCGTTCGAGATAGGCGTGCTCGCTCGCGGCGACCGCGGCCGCGTCGATGCCCGGGACGCCCGCCAGGCCTGCGCCGATGTTCTCCACCATGTGCCCGGCGAGCTCGGGGTCGGTCCAGATGTGCGGATTGCCGTCGCCGTGGTCGTGATCGGCATGGCCGGCGTCGGCATGGCCGGCGTCGGCATGGCCGGCGTCGTCGTGCTCGGCGTCATCGTCCGAGGCGTGGCCGTGCGAGGCATCCGTTGCGGAGTCGCCATGCGACCGCTCGTCGTGGTCGCCGGTGCCGTAGACGTCGATGCCCGTGCTCGCGTCGACGAGCACGCCGTCGAAACCAGAGGCGGCAACGGCGTCGTCGAGCCAGCTCTCGAGGCCCGCGCCGTTCACGACGAGCGCGTCGGCCCGGGCGAGCGCCAGAAGCTGCGCCGCCGAAGGGTCGAAGCCGTGCGCGCTCAGGCCGGGGGCGATCAGCTGGGTCACGTCGGCCGTGTCGCCGACGAGCTCGCGCGTGAAGTCGCCGACCTGCGTCGTCGTGGCCACGATCGCTGGGCCGCCCGATTCGCCGGTGGCGGATGCCCCGGGCGTCGAGCATGAGGCGAGCACCATGACACCGGCGGCGAGCACGACTCCGGCACCGAAGGCGTCACGGACGCGGTGGAGCTGGCCTGCTCGATGGTTCATGACTCGACCGTATCGCTTATTGATAATGATTGTCAAAACCAAGTGGCGCGCTGGTGTCGACTCGATGAACAATGTCGGCCGGATGCTGAGACTTCCCGCCATGTCTGTGGACAGTGCTGGCGAGTGTCACACCGACATGCGAGCATGAAGCACGTGGTTACCACGACGACCCCCCTCACCCTGCATCCGTTCACCCTCGCCGATGCCGAGCGCGTGCTCTCCGGCGAGGTCGACGCGAACGACGGGTGGGAGGGCGGCTACGCCTTCACCGACGAGCCCGAGCTGCTCCGCGAGTACGTGCGAGCCGTGCACGAATCCGGCGATCCCGCACCGTTCGGGCCCCACCTCGTGCGTCGCGCGCACGACGGGGCGACGATCGGCGGCATCAACCTGTTCGGCCCGCCCGATGCCGACGGCGCGGTCGAGTTCGCGTTCGGACTCGTGCCCGCAGTGCGCGGCCAGGGCCTCGCACTCCACACCGTGCTCGAGGCGATCTCCCTCGCCCGATCGACCGGCGCCGCGATCGCACGTGCAGAATGCGAGATCGCGAACCTCGCCGCGCGCCGCGCGCTCGAGAACGCCGGTCTCGCCGAGGTCGGCCGCACCTTCGACTCGGTCACCTACGAGATCCGGCTCTGAGCGGACGTCTCGCGGTGCTCACTCGAGGAGCAGCGCCGGCTCCTCGATGATCGACGCGACATCCGCGAGGAACCTGCTCGCGACGTCGCCGTCGACGACTCGATGATCGAACGACGCCCCGATCGTGGTGACGAACCGCGGGCGCACCTCGCCGTCGACGACCCACGGCTTCTGCTTGATCGTGCCGAGCGCCACGATCGCCACCTCGCCCGGATTGAGGATCGGCGTGCCCGTGTCCATCCCGAATACGCCGATGTTCGTGATCGTGATCGTGCCGCCCTGCATCTCGGCGGGCTGGGTCCTGCCTTCGCGTGCCGTGAGCGTGAGCTGCTCGAGCGCCGTGGCGAGTTCGACCATCGTCATGGCCTGCGCCTCCTTGACGTTCGGCACGATGAGCCCGCGTGGCGTCGCCGCCGCGACGCCGAGGTTCACGAAGTGCTTGACGATGATCTCCTCGTCGGTCCACTGCGCGTTCACCGTGGGGTTGCGGCGCACCGCCCACACCATCGCCTTCGCCATGACCAGGAGGGGTGACACCTTGACGCCCGCGTAGTCGGGGGAGGCCTTCAGTCGCTTGATGTATTCCATCGTGCGAGTGGCGTCGACGTCGACGAAGACGCTCACATGCGGCGCCTGGAATGCGCTCTGCACCATCGCGGCCGCGATCGCCTTTCGCACCCCCTTCACGGGAATGCGATCCTCGCGCCCCTCGGGCCACTCGGGAGTCTGGATGTTGCGGAAGACGCTCGCCTGGCTCGCCTCGCGGATCACGTCGTCGCGGGTGATGTCGCCGATCGGCCCGGTGGGCGCGACCCGGGAGAGGTCGACGCCGAGGTCTTTCGCGAGCTTGCGGATCGGGGGCTTCGCGATGACCGGCACACGGGAGTCGGGGCGAGCGCCGGCCGGGGCGGCCGGGGCGGCTTTCGTGGCATCGGCGGCAGTCGTGCCGGCGGCGGCTGCAGTCGTGGCGGCAGCCGTGCCGGTTGCGGCCGCGTCGACCCGGTCGGCGGGGGCGGCCGGACGGGCCGCGAGGTGCTCGTGCGCACCGCCCGGTGACGGATGCCGCTTCCGCCGCGTCGCGGAAGGGCCCGACGACCCGTGGCCGACGAGCACGGCTCCGCCGCCCTCGGACGAGGCGGGGGCATGCGAGGCGACGGTGCCCGACGGGGGAGCGGCGACGGGCATCTGGGCCGCAGGGGATGCGGCCGCCGGCGCCGAGACGGGCGCCGCGGCATCCGTGCCGGGGGCATCCGTGCCGGCGGCGTCCGTGCCGGCGGTGTCCGTCTGGATCACCAGGATCGGCGTGCCCACGTCGATCGTCCTGCCCTCCTCGACCAGAAGCTCGGACACGATCCCCTCGAAGGCGCTCGGCAGCTCGACGAGCGACTTCGCCGTCTCGATCTCGACGAACACCTGATCGAGCGCGATGCGATCGCCGGGCGCGACCCGCCATTGCACGATCTCGGCCTCGGTGAGTCCCTCGCCGACGTCGGGCAACGGGAACCGGATCTCGCTCATCTCACGCCTCTTTCACTGAAGGGGTGCTTTTCGGCCACCCTGACGAGCCGATCGCCCTGGCGCCGGCCGAAAACCACCCCGGGAACGGGATACGGAGCCCGGAACAGGGATGCTGAGAGCAGGCCGGCATCGGGTCGCATCAGTACGCCAGGGCGCGGTCGACGGCCTCGAGCACGCGATCGGGGCTCGGCAGGTACTCGGTCTCGAGCGCGGCCGGCGGGAACGGCGCATCGAAGCCCGACACCCGCAGCACTGGTGCCTCGAGCGAGTAGAACGCACGCTCGGCGACCGTCGCGGCGATCTCGGAGCCGAGGCTCACGAATCCGTAGGCCTCCTGCGCGACCACGAGCCGGCCGGTGCGGTGCACCGAGTCGAGCAGCGGCCCGTAGTCGATGGGGGAGAGGGAGCGAAGGTCGACGACCTCGAGGCTCGTGCCCTCGCCCGCGGCGATGTCGGCGGCCTGCAGCAGGGTGGAGACCATCGCACCGTGGCCGACGACCGTGACATCCGTGCCCTGACGGATGACGCGGCTCGCGTGCAGCGGCACGCCCGAGTGGTCGTGGTCGACCGGACCCTTCGGCCAGTAGCGGCTCTTCGGCTCGAAGAAGAGCACGGGGTCGTTCGAGGCGATCGCCTCCTGGATCATCCAGTACGCGTCGTGCGGGCTCGACGGGCTCACCACGCGCAGCCCCGGCGTGTGCGCGAAGTACGCCTCGGGGCTCTCCTGGTGGTGCTCGATCGAGCCGATGTGGCCGCCGTACGGCACGCGGATCACGACGGGCATCGAGAGTGCCCCGTCGTGCCGCAGCGTGAGGCGCGAGAGCTGCGTGGTGATCTGGTCGAACGCGGGGAAGATGAACCCGTCGAACTGGATCTCGATGACCGGCCGGTACCCGCGCATCGCGAGCCCGATCGCCGTGCCGACGATGCCCGACTCGGCGAGCGGCGTGTCGAGCACCCGCTTGGCACCGAACTCGGCGTGCAGCCCCTCGGTCACGCGGAACACGCCGCCGAGCGGGCCGATGTCCTCGCCCATGAGCAGCACCTTGTCGTCGGCGCGCAGCGCCTCGCGGAGGCCCGCCGTGATGGCCTTCGCCATCGACAGGGTGTGCACGCCGCGCAGGGCGTCCCCCGCTGGTCGAGCAGCCGCCGAGGGCGCATCGAGACCGGCGACGGATGCCGCGGCGGGCACCTGTTCGACCGGCGCCGTCTCGGCCACCGGTGCGGCGGCGGCATCCGTCGTACGGCGCCCCGCGTCGGTTCGTGCGCTCACGCCTCGCTCCCCTCGAATCCGGACTCGTAGGCATCGAGCCAGGCCGCCTGCTCCTGCATGAGCGGGTGCGGCTCGCTGTAGACGTGGGCGAAGATCTTCTCGCGCGTGGGTGCGGTCAGGTCGAGCGCCCGCCGGCGCAGGTCGGCCGCGACATCCGCTGCCTCGGTGTCGACGTCGTCGAAGAAGGCGGCGGATGCCCCGCGGCCCTCGAGCCACGCGCGGTACCGCGTGATGGGGTCGCGCTCGGACCAGTACGCCACCTCGGCGTCGGTGCGGTACTTCGTGGGGTCGTCGGCCGTCGTGTGCGCGCCCATGCGATAGGTGAGGGCCTCGATGAGGCTCGGTCCGGCGCCGGCGCGAGCCTCCTCGAGCGCGTGGCGGGTGACGGCGTAGCTCACGAGCACGTCGTTGCCGTCGATCCGGAGGCCCGGCATGCCGAAGCCGCCGCCGCGGAGCGACAGCGGGCTGCGCGACTGCGTGGAGACGGGCACCGAGATCGCCCACTGGTTGTTCTGCACGAAGAACACCTGCGGGGTCTGATAGCTCGACGCGAACACGAGCGCCTCGTTCGCGTCGCCCTGAGAGGAGGCGCCGTCGCCGTAGTAGACGAGCACCGCGGCATCCGTCTCGGGATCACCGGTGCCGACGTTCCCGTCGAACTGGATGCCCATCGCGTAGCCGGTGGCGTGCAGCGTCTGCGATGCGAGCACGAGCGTGTAGAGGTGGAAGTTGCCGTTCTCCTCGGGGTTCCAGCCGCCGAGCGTCGCGCCCCGGAGGAGCGAGAGGATGTCGACGGGATCGAGGCCGCGGATCATGCCGACGATGTGCTCGCGGTACGAGGGGAAGATGTGGTCGTGGGGGCGTGCCGCGCGGGCTGAGCCGACCTGGGCGGCCTCCTGCCCGTGGCTCGGAACCCAGAGCGCGAGCTGACCCTGTCGCTGGAGGTTCGCGCACGTGAGGTCGATGCGGCGCGAGATCGCCATGTCGCGGTGGAACTGCTCGAGCGTCGCGTCGGGCAGGGCCTCGACGATGGGGAGATAGGGCTCGGCCTCGGGGCTCGGATGCAGTTCTCCGGCGGGGGTCAGGAGCTGGACCGTCGGCGCGGTGAAGTCTCTCTCGAGGGCTGGCACCGTTCCACGCTACCCGCTAGGCCGGGTGTGCTTCTTGTGAGGCCGGTACAAGCTCCCCGAGAATCGTGAGGAGGGTTTCGACAGACTCGGGCTCGCCCACCGAAATCCGGATCCCGTCGGGCGGGAACGCCCTCGTGACCAATCCGGCGTCGAACAGCCGCGCGGCGACGGCGGCGGTGGCCTCTCCGGTCGGCAGCCAGATGAAGTTGCCCTGCGCGGCCGGCACCGGCCAGCCCTGCTCGATGAGCGCGGCGCGCAGGCGGTCGCGTCGGGCGACGATCGTGTCGACGCGCTCGAGGAGCTCGGCCTCGGCGGCGGGCTCCAGCGAGGCAAGGCCGGCCGCGGTCGACGCCGCCGTGACGCCGAGCGGGATCGCCGTCGACCGTGCCGCGTCGAGGATCGGCACCGGGCCGACCGCATACCCGACGCGCAGGCCGGCCAGCCCGTAGGCCTTCGAGAAGGTGCGGAGGATCACGAGGTTCGGGTACCGCCCGATGAGGGTGCGCCCGTCGACGGCGCGACCCACGGCGCCGGGCTCGTCGCGCACGAACTCGATGTACGCCTCGTCGAGCAGCACGAGCAGGTCGCTCGGCAGCTGCGCCATGAATTCGTCGAAGTCGGCGGCGGTCACGACCGTGCCCGTCGGGTTGTTGGGGGAGCAGACGATGACCACGCGCGTGCGATCGGTGACGGCGGTCGCCATGGCGCCGAGGTCGTGCGAGTGATCGGGGCGGTTCGGCACCGTCACGCTCGCGGCACCGCTGACGGTGACGAGGCCGGGGTAGGCCTCGAAGGAGCGCCACGAGTACACGACCTCGTCGCCCGGGCCGGCGGCGGCCGCGATGAACTGCGACAGGAGCGAGACCGACCCCGCACCGACGATCACCTCGTCGGATGTCACGCCGAAGCGTTCGGCGAGCCGCTCGCGCAGTGCGAGGGCGGTGGCGTCGGGGTATCGGTTGATCTCGTTCGCGGCGGCGGCCACGGCGGCCGCGACGCCCGCGAGTGGAGGGAACGGGTTCTCGTTGCTCGAGAGCTTGTAGCCGTCGGCAGGGGCCGGCCGGCCCTGTCGGTATGGCGGAAGGGCGGCGATCTCGGGGCGCAGGCGAACGCTCGCCCCCGTGGGCTCCGGTGCGGTCACGGATTCCACCGTACCCCTTCGATCGGCGCGGCCGGTCTGACAGAGTTGGCGCATGAGGTTCATCGTCAAGGTCATCGTGGTCGCGTTCGCACTCTGGCTCACGACCTTCATCGTCACCGGCGTCCGGGTGGTGCCGTACGAGGACACCCAGCTCGCCACGGTGCTCACGTACCTGCTCATCGCACTGATCTTCGGTCTCGTGAATGCGATCGTCGGCACCTTCGTTCGGGTGGTCGCCTTCCCGCTGTACGTGCTCACGCTCGGCCTCATCTCGTTCATCGTGAACGGGCTGCTGCTGCTGCTCGTCGCGTGGATCAGCGATCTCATGGGCTTCGGCCTCGTCATCGACGGGTTCTGGTGGGGCGTGCTCGGCGCCCTCGTGCTGGGCCTCATCAGCTGGCTGATCGGGCTCATCGTTCGCCCGGCGTCGTCGCCGGACTGAGGTCGCGGGTCGCGATCCAGTCCGTGCGTTCGCCGGCACCGCCGGCCACCTGGTCGACGAGGGCCCGGAATCCTGCGAGCCGCGCCTCGTCCGACTCGTCGACCAGCGCTGCCGTCTCCCGATAGCGCGCGAGCTCGTGCGCGGGCAGCGGGGCGTCGTACTGCCGGCCCCGCTCGAGCACGCTCCGCGACACCTCGACGCGCTCCGCCGACGGATGCCCCGAGCCGCCCGTTGCCGGCACGACATCCTCCTCGTGCTCGATCGACAGCAGGCCCACGCCGTCGCGCGTGGGCGCGGAGGCGACGGGGCCGCCCAGGTTCACCGCCCCGACCACGTTCAGCTCGGGGTCTGCCGCGAGCTTCGCGGCGACGATGCCGCCGCCGGAGTACCCCACGGCGAGAAGGGGATCGCCGGCCTGCACGCCCGCCTGCCGCATCGCCTCACGCACGGCGCGCTCACCGGCGCCCGATTCGGCGCCCGCCCATCGCAACTCATCGAGCGGGTCGTCGTCGGCCACGCCGTACAGGTTGCTCGTCATGTCGAACGGCTGCTCGCCGGCCGTGAGCCCCAGTTCGACGGTGCCGCCGATGTACACGATGAAACGACGGTCGTCGCCCTCGCCGTAGCGCTCGATGCGGATCTGCGGGGCATCCTCCCCGCCCGACGGCACACGGTCGGCCAGGCCGCCGACGCCCGACGGCGATCGCACCGTGCGCGATGCGGATCGCTCGACCGTGACCGGTGCGTCGACCAGCGTTCGACTGCCGATGAGCCCGAGGACGCCGGCGACGCCGAGTGCCATCGATGCGTTCTCGGGTGCCCCGATGTTCGCGCCGATCACCGAGACGAGCGGCGCGGGGATGGGCAGATGCAGTGCGCCCGCGAGGAACTCGTCGGTGTGGTCCGCCGCGATTCGAACGAGCCGCACGACCTCCGGGTCGGAGAGGAGGTCGTGGTGATCCCCGAGCCACGTCTCGAGCGGCGTCTGGCCGAGACCGGCGGCGTGCCATGCCCTCGAACCCGCCCATTGCCCGCCCGCCGCGAGCAGCGCGCCCCCCACGACGAGCGGCGACGTCAGCGCCATGCCGAGCCACGGCGCCGCGAGACTCGCGCCCAGCTGCCAGAGTCCGTCGATCATGCGCTCGGTCGCGCCGTACCGTTCGGCCGCCGCGACGAGCGCCGTCTGAACCTCCCGTGCCTGATCCGCCGCGCCGTCGAGGCACACGCCGACGGAGCGCAGCACCCACATCGGCGACGCTGTGCCCCACGCGGTCATCGGGTCGACGAGTCCGAGCCCGTCGAGCCCGCGCTGGATCACGCCCAGCCGGTCGATCCAGTCGAGCACGATCGATTCGGTCGCCCCGAGGCGAGCGGCGTCGACGAAGAGCTCGTCGACCGCCACCGCGGTCGACCCGCCTCCGGACACGACAAGGTCGTCGCCGTTCATCGCACGACCGGCGACGCGGCCTTCGTCGAGTCGAGCTCATCCTGCATCCGCCGGATCCGCTCCTCGAGTGAGTACACGGCATCGGCCAGCCGATCCTTGGCGCTGAAGAGCCGCCCGCGCAGGTCGTCGAGTTCTTCGAGGTATCGGTCGGCGGCGTCCGAGCGCCAGGAGCCCGCGTTCGGGAGAGCGAGCGTCGGCACGGTGCCGCGCACGTCTTCGAGCAGGGCGCAGAGCATCACGAGGTGACGGCGGGCCGCGTCGATGCGTTCGGGCGTCACGGCGCGGCCGAGGATCGCGGAGATGACGGAATCGTTGTCGTGCATGCCACGAGCATCGGGCAGCGACGCAGCCCGCAGGCGAGGAGGCGCGGCATCCGTGCACCGATTGCTCGGAACACCCACCGTGGAGGACGAGATGCAACTCAGTCGAGCAGCACCTGTTCGAGCGCGGACGCGCCCATGCGCCCGAACGCGCTCGACGTGCCGGCCTGCGCGACGACGGCCGACGCGATCAGCAGCGCCCACCCGCGCGCCCGATCCCAGGTCGCCGCGTCGACTCCGCGTCGCCGCTCGATCTCCTCGCGGAAGATCCGCCGCGACTGCACGTCGAACGTGAGCCAGGCGGTCGCGAGGTCGGTCGCCGGGTCGCCCGCGGTCACGTCGCCGAAGTCCACGACGGCGGTGAGGGCACCGGATGGCGCGAGCAGCAGGTTGGCCGGGTGCAGGTCGCCGTGCAGCCAGACGTCGGGTCCAGGCCAGACGGATGCCGCAAGCGCCCGCTCCCACACCGCACCGAGCCGCGCGGCACCTGGTACTCGTCCGCTCGCCAGGCGGGCGCGCACGTCGGCGTCGCGCGCGGCGAGCGGAACGCCCCGATACGGGTTCGCCGGGGCATCCCGAGGCGCGGGCACGCCGAGATCGGCGACGAACGCCGCGAGCGCGGCGGCGGCGACCCCCCGCGTCGCAGCGTCGAACCCGACGGCGCTCTCGCCGGCGAGCCACGGCACGATGCTCCACGGCGCCTCGTAGCCGAGTTCGGGCGTCGGCCTGCCCACGCGAACGGGTGACGGGATCGCGACAGGCAACCGCGGCGCGAGCTGCGGCAGCCAGCGATGCTCGTTGAGCGCGAGCCCGACCGCGAGCGCGCGCCGCGGCATCCGTACCCCATACCGATCGCCGAGCCGGAAGATCGCGTTGTCCCACCCGTTCGCGACGAGCCGCACCGGGCCGGCGAGATCGGGATGCTGCGCGGCCACGAGCCGCGCCACCAGCACGGCGTCGACGTGGAGGTCGGGCACAGGGGCATCCGCCATAATTTCGTCCTTCCGGTCACAGAGCTCGACTCAGCGGCGGACTAGGCGGTCAGGGAACACAGTTCCACGGCAATCGTCCTCAATCCTGGTGCTCGGGGTCCGCGACAGATGTCGGATTGCTACGCGTCACACTCTGGCTGTCTCCGCTCGAGGGCGCAGCAACGGCGATCATGTGCTGGCTCCTTGAAGAAGGGGCGAGCGACTCAAGGTAACTATGGTTTGCGCCCTTAGCTACGGGGCTTGCGTCGATGGTCCGTTGCGGCTGAGCTAGTTGACATGGCTCGGCCCACAGGGCCGACCGACCGGAGTCAGCTGCGCAAGGTCAGGCTGCTGGTTGAGGACTTCCCCATCACTGGTGTCGTGGCCGCATTGGCCGCCTGTCCCCAGACTGTGAACCTGTATATACAGCCGGACTGCAGGTCCAAGGTGTTGATGTCGTAACCGACGGTCAGGCTACTCGGAGCCTGAGTATCCGTCACCTCCCCCTCCGCGCGTGCGGCCGGTTTGCCGGTGAGGCCGCCGGGCGTCGACTGACTGAGGTCATCCCCGATCGGGCAGGTCTCCCCGATCGTCATCCAGAGTTCGACATAGCTCACGCCTCCTGGGTCGTCGGCCTTCACCGTGATGGTTCCTCCCGGCATCGTGAGCTCGATGTCCTTCCCCTTCCCGAAGGGGACGGTCAGCAGACCCGTGTCCACTTCCTTGGCAGCAGTGACCGTCAGCGACAGCTCAGGGGCGGAGGTGTCGCCAGCGTCGCGGGTCACCGGCGGACCTGCGCAGGCCGTCAGCAGCAGGATGAGGCTGGCGCCAACCCCAAGCACGATCGCCGTCTTCTTCCTGATCCGGCACATGTCACGCCCCCCGCGTCCGTAGCGCCCTTCTGCGTTCATGGTCTCCCAAGCCCAGAGCCCGGTCAATACCGCCCGCGTCCTCAGGAGGGTACCGCGTGCCGGCCAGGACGGCCTTCGGTGAGTTCCCCGCTCGCTCCAGCGCGCTTCGAGGCGCCCCTTGGTGCCAATACGGCGGTCGTCTTCGACTACGTCGCCTCGTTTCTGCTGCTCTCATTCACGCTCCCTGCGGAGCATGACCCTCGGTGTCACGTCTGGGATCGGGCCGCCGCGAGCGTCGCCCTCACCGCGGGGCTGAGCAAGTTCCTTCTATTTCCGCAGGTCGGTTCCGCAGTAGTTGGCAGATCCCTGTAGTCCGGCCTTGAGATGAATCCAACGACCGCGGGTGAACTGCCGCAGTTGACGACGCGCCATTACGGGAGGATGCTCTGGTCCGGGGGCACCATGTTCAAGCGGCTGCGAAAGACGACGTTCAGGCTGGCGAGCGAAGCTGGGAAACCACGGGTCCGTGGACGGAGACGGGCGGCAGCCGCCCTAGCGGGTTTGGCGCTTCTGGCGACTGGCTGCGCAGGGGGAGGCTTCGAGGGATTCGGGGATGGGCGCCCAGATCCGGACGGCACCAACTGTCCATCGAATAGCCACTGCTACGCCACCGCGGGGATCAACCCGATGTGCGGCGACACGTCCATCTGCCTGACGGGGTTCCAGACGTTCATCTCCTTCCCGAACAACGTCCAGCGTGGCGACGGGTATCTCACCCAGGAGTTCTGGCTCGTAGGGTTCGATTGTTACTGCTGGATCGAGACCGGATGGCTGGTCTCCGCTAGCCAGTCATCGCCAGTGCTGTTCTGGGCTCAGCAGTCCGGCGACGGGACGGAGTTCGCCACCCTGGCCACCGCCCGGTACGTCGGCGTGGTCGATGCTGCCGACGGGAACTCCGGCAGGTTCTACGTCGTGAGGCAGGCCGATCGCAGCTTCGATGTGAGGATCGACACCGCAGAAGTCGCACACCGGGCCACAACCCGTAACCCGATGTGGGACGACCGCGAATACGGGTACGTCAACATGGGCATGGAGCTGGTCGCCTCATCTGGGTCCGCCACAGGGTTCACGTTCTTCACCGGGAACCGGTACTGGACAGCGCCCCGGGCAACCGCGTATGTCGGAGCTTGGGCCGCTGCCGACGACAGCGACGACCCGCCGTACGGGGAATGGCTGCTGCCGCCGGATGAGCCAGCCGACGAGGGTGGCGTCTACTTCACCCAGTGTTGCCTGCCCCTGTACGGCGCTGAGGCAGCTGGCCCGAACACCGACGGGGCGAAGGTTCAGAATGTCGACGCCGCGGCCACCGAAGATGCCGGTCGGCCGGAACCACCACCGCCACCAGACGAGTCGCTGTTCGACCGGCCCGACACCTCGCTCGAAGGGGTCCCCGCCCTGGATACGGGCTCGACCGGGCAGGTACTGGGGTTCGACCCCGAGGCGCTGGCGGCATGGATGGCCACTGCCAGCCTGGGCGTCCCGTACGAAGGCGAAGTCACCACGTCACCGAAGACGGTATGCCCGGTCACCGCGGCGGAGGCCGACGAGCTTCTTCCCGAACCGACCGGTCTTGAGCCAGACCGGCTCCTGTGCGTCGCAACGGCCGAAGGCTCGTTTACCATAAGCGCTCCGACCAGGCTCGGGGACCCCCAACCGGAGTCTCTGACTGCCGACCAGGCGTACGTGGTCGTGGACGCGGCCACGGGCAACTTGCTGGTCGCCGGCGCATTCCGGCGCGGATAGACGTACCTGTTGTCGGGAGCGAAACCCACAGCAAGAGGCGAATCGGCCATTTGCATGACCAGTGTCGTGGGACCCGCCATATTCACGTGGAACCTACATCCTTGTCGACTCAGCGGGGACCAGCGTATCGAACCGAGCAATTGCCTGCTGTGCAAGCGGAGCATTTCGTCCACAATGGGAGCATGACGCGGAGGGAACCCGTGGGGGGCGCCGCGCAGCCGTTCCGGGTGTCCTTCGTGTGCACCGGAAACATCTGCAGGTCGCCGATGGCAGAGGTCGTGCTGCGCTCGCTCGCGGAGCGCGCCGGTCTCGGCGATCGCATCGCCATCGAGTCGGCCGCGACGGGCGATTGGCACGTCGGCGAGCGCGCCGACGTGCGCACCGTCGATGCGCTCGCGCGCGCGGGATACGACGGCTCGCACCACCGGGCGCGCCAGTTCGAGGCCGTGGACTTCCCGGCGCTCGACCTCATCGTGGCGTTCGATCGGGGGCAGGCCCGCATCCTGCGCAATCAGGCGCCGTCGGAGGTCGACCGGGCGAAGGTGCGGCTGCTGCTCGAGTTCGACCCCGAACTGGCCCTGCTGCATGACGTGCCCGACCCCTACTACTCGGACCCGGCGACCTTCGATCGAGTTCTTGGGATGATAGAGCGGGCGACACAGGCGCTCTTCCGGCAACTCGCCCCAGCACTCAGACAAGGAAACCGATGACTTCGCTGCCCCCCCAGCCGCTCAGCCCCCTCGACGGCCGATACCGCTCGGCGGTCGGCGAGCTCGGCGAGCACCTCTCCGAGGCGGGCCTCAACCGTGCCCGCGTGCAGGTCGAGGTCGAGTGGCTCATCGCGCAGACCGACCGCGGGTTCTTCGGCTCCACGCCGCTGTCGGCCGAGCAGAAGGCTCGGTTGCGGTCGATCGTCGCCGAGTTCGGCCAGGCCGACATCGACGAGCTCGCCTCGCTCGAGGCCACGACACGCCACGACGTCAAGGCCGTCGAGTACTACGTGCGCCGGCGGCTCGCCGACCTCGGGCTCGACACGATCGCCGAGCTCACGCATTTCGCCTGTACCAGCGAGGACATCAACAACCTCGCATACGCGATCACGGTGCGCGACGCGGTGCGCGACGTGTGGCTGCCGAAGTACCGTGGCGTCATCGACGCGATCGCCGCACTCGCGCGGGAGCACCGCGACGCGCCGATGCTGTCGCGCACGCACGGCCAGCCCGCCACGCCGACGACCATGGGCAAGGAGCTCGCCGTCTTCGCCCATCGCCTCGGCCGCATCTCGACGCAGATCGAGGAAACCTCGTACCTCGGCAAGTTCTCGGGGGCGACCGGCACGTTCGCGGCGCACGTGGTCGCGGCACCGGATGTCGCGTGGCCCGCCGTCTCGCGCGAGTTCGTCGAGTCGCTCGGGCTCGACTGGAACCCGCTCACCACGCAGATCGAATCGCACGACTGGCAGGCGGAGCTCTACGCGCGCATCTCGCACGCGAACCGAGTGCTGCACAACCTCGCGACCGACATCTGGACCTACATCTCGCTCGGCTACTTCCGGCAGATCCCCGCGGCCGGGGCCACGGGCTCGTCGACCATGCCGCACAAGGTGAACCCGATCCGGTTCGAGAACGCCGAGGCGAACCTCGAGCTCTCCTCCGCGGTGCTCGACTCGCTCGCCGCAACGCTCGTGACGAGCCGCTTGCAGCGCGACCTCACCGACTCCAGTGCGCAGCGCAACATCGGCGTCGGCTTCGGCCACTCGCTGCTCGCGCTCGACAACATCCGGCGCGGACTCGACGAGATCGACCTCGACCGGGGCGTGCTCGCCGCCGACCTCGACGGCAACTGGGAGGTGCTCGGCGAGGCGATCCAGACGGTGATCCGCGCCGAGGTCGTCGCCGGCCGCTCGACGATCGCCGACCCGTACGCGCTGCTCAAGGAGCTCACGCGCGGCAAGCGCGTCGGCGCGGCCGAGCTCGCCGCGTTCGTCGAGGGCCTCGAGATCGGGGATGCCGCGAAGGCGCGCCTGCTCGCGCTGACGCCGGGCGGCTACACCGGCATCGCGTCGGAGCTCGTCGACCAGCTCGACGCATCACACCGAGCTGCCGTGCACCGGTGATACTTTCTCTCTCGCTCGTGTGAGGTCCGCCTCACGTGTGGCGGACCTCACACGAGCGAGGGAGAAGGCGATGCCGGTGTCCCAGTATGTGAGCGTCCCGAAGTCAGCGCCCGGAGCGGTCGGGCGAACCGGGCGAACCGGGCGAACCGGGCGCAGCATCCGAGCCAGGGTCCGGCATCTCCCTCGCGACGCACCGCGTGCTGGGTACCGGCTCCGTTCTCCACCACTTCCGGCGAGGCGGTGATCCGCGGCAAGATGTCGCTATGGTGACCGTCGAGCGATCGCGTCGGCACATGGCACGACGCGTCCTGACAGGGTCGGTCGTCGGCCTGTTCGCCGCGTGTCTGGCTGGTTACGCGGCCCAGTCGTCCGCGGTCCGGCGCGATGCGCTTCGATACCCGCCGCCCGGTCGGCTGGTCGACGCGGGCGGTTTCCGGCTGCACCTCGACGTGCGTGGCGAGCCCCGTGGTGCGCCGACCGTGGTGCTCGAGGCTGGACTCGGGTCGTTCTCGCCGAACTGGCACTGGGTGCAGACGGCGCTGGCCGATCGCGTGCGCGTGGTCGCCTATGACCGTGCCGGACTCGGCTGGAGCGACCCGAGTCGCGCCCCGCGCGACGCCGCAACCATGGCGAAGGAGCTTCGCGGAGCGCTGAACGCCGCCGACATCGACGGGCCGTTCGTGTTGGCCGGGCACTCGTTCGGCGGCCTGGTGGTGCGTGCATTCGCCGAGCTCTTCCGTGCCGAGACGGCGGGCCTCGTGCTCGTGGATGCCTCGCATCCCGACCAGTGGGCTCGATGGCCGGTGCCGCAGTCGCATCGGATCCAGTTCGTCTCACTCGGCGTCTCGATCGCGGCCGCGCGCATCGGGCTGTTCCGGGTCGTCGACCCGTTCGGAGCGGTCACGGAGGGGCTGCCCGAACGGCAGGCGGCCGAGTTGCACGCCGGCTTCGTGCGGCCGTCGACCCCGGTGACCGAGGCGGCGCAAATGCGGGAATGGGAGAGGTCCACTCGCCCGTTCCTGCATCGCGCGGCGCCGCTCGGCGAGCTTCCGCTCGCCGTCATCGGGGTGGGCGTGCAGCCCATGGGAGCGGAGACGCTGACCGCCCTGCAGGAGGAACTGCCGAGCCTCTCGACGAACTCTGCGCGCCGGGTCATCACCGGTGCGACGCACGAGTCGCTGATCGCCGATCGTGCGCACGCGACGCAGGTCGCGACGGCCATTCTGGCGGTGATCGACGCCGGTGGCGGCGATCGCGTCAGCGCTGCCTGGTCGGCGCGATCACAATCGGGGTCCGATGTTGGCGGCCATGGAAAACTGCCCATAGGCGGTCACGAGAACTGCCCATGGATGGCCAGCAGAGTTGCCCGCTGGTGGCCATGAGTTCTGCCCA
>NZ_JBHXMP010000014.1:0-102619 GCF_042720415.1 Agromyces sp. NPDC058484
CCGATCTGACCCGACGAAGTGTCACCACCAAGACCCCCGGAACTGTCACCGATGTCCTGACACAGAACTGTCACCGATGTCCTGCGAGATAACACGCGCTCCCAGCGGCACAAGGATGCTCTCATCCTGCAGAACGCTTCTTGAGCGCGGTCGCGAGTGGTTCGGCCGGCTCTGTACGTGCTCCCCAGCGGTGTGCTCCTCGGTCGACGAGGGCGCGTAATCCCTCACTCACCACCGCCCACTCATTCGTCACCAAGTGATAGCTGAGGCGCAGCACGAGGTAGCCCTGCATGACCAGCTCGAAGTCGCGCCGCCGGTCCTCCTCGAACTCGGGCCCGGTATGGAACCCCTTCCCGTCGACCTCGATGACGAGCCGATCGCCGACGAGGAGGTCGACATATCCCACCCGTGGAATGTGCACCTGCGTGCGATGCCGGATCCGTCGCGAACGGAGCAGTAGCCGCACCTTCGTCTCGATGCCCGACTCCGAACCGGCGCTCACCTGATCGAGCACGGGATGCCGCGACGGCAGTGTCAGTGAGCGAACGCGGCGCAGCCCCTTCTCATCGAGCGGCCCGTGCGCGAGCGCCGAGTCGATGGTCGTGATCGCATGCGCTGCGTCGGCGCATGACAACATCTCGGCAAGGGCGATGGGAAGCGGGTCGCGCGCGCGTTCGACGGGCGGATCGCTTCGGTAGTGCACGCACACCTGGTGGGCTTCGCGATCGAGGCGAACGTGCGCGGCATCCGGCGACCGCAGGCGCGCCGAAGTGCGCGGAACGCGCACGTGCAGCACCGGATCGTCGTGCAGCCAGAGGCCGTCGAGCCGAGCAGCGGATGCCGCGGTGACCACGCCTCCCACGCGAACCGCCCGAACGACGTCGTGCGGGGCGTCGGGCACGCCGAACCAGCCACGCCGGATCCGGGTGACGCGTCCGGTCGCGAGTGCAGCCGCGACCGCTGAACGCTCCACGCCTGCCTCATCGAGGTCGCGATACGAGAGCGCTCCCGTGTTCGCGCGAATGTATCGGGCGACAGCGTCAGGGGTGTGCGGCACGGGACGAGTCTGCTCGATGTGCCGGCGCCATGGCCGTCGAACCGATGCCCTGTGGAAAACGTGCGTACGCGGCATCCGCCGTCGTCATCTCGTCTGACGCGCCCGTGCCTTCACCAGTGTCGGACTTGCTCGGCGCCTCGCATCACCGCTCGTTCGCAGGACGACAGCCGACGCACGGCCTACAAGAGGTGTGTTATCTCGCAGGACATCGGTGACAGTTCTGTGTCAGGACATCGGTGACAGTTCCGGGGGTCTTGGTGGTGACACTTCGTCGGGTCAGAGTCGACACGGCCGCCCCGGCCGGTGAGAGCGTCCTCACCGTGCGCCGCGACGGCGGGGTCGGCATCCGAGGCGTGCGATTCCAGATCGGCCGCGAGCGGATCGGCGAGGAAGTCCGCACGATCTGGGACCCCGAAACGATCATGTTCTTCGACGCCCAAGGCACCCTTCTGATCGAGCACCCCTGGCCCGACAACGACACCCGGTACGTCAGCAACGGACGACCCCCCGGCCGTCCCAAGAACCCCGCGAACCCCGAACCGTCACCGATGTCCTGACACACCAAGTGTTACCGATCTCCTGACACAGAACCGTCACCGATGTCCCGAGACATCACAGGCCTACAAGAGGTGTATGTGCGCTCTGGTCCTGCGAAACGTCGGGTCATGGCTGCGTGATCGTGCGGGCGCTGGCGAGCGGCGGTTCCGCCGCGGCGAGCGGCCGCGCCGCGGCATCCGCTCAGTTCGTGTTGGCGTAGAGCCACTCGAGCGGGTCGACCTTGGTGCCGTTCACTCCGCCGAGGCGGATCTCGAAGTGCAGGTGCGGGCCGGTCGACATGCCGGTGCTGCCGGTCGTGCCGAGCACGTCGCCCGCCTGCACGACGTCGCCGACCTCGACGCGCCGCGAGTCGTACTCCATGTGCGCGTACACGCTCGTGACGGTCTCGCCGTCGATCACGTGGTCGACCATGACGACCACGCCGAGCGAGCCGCCCGAGTCGGTGGCAGTGGCGACGGTGCCGTCGGCGATCGACTGGATCTCCGCGCCGAGTCCCGGGTTGAAGTCCTGGCCGCCGTGGTTGCTCGAGCATCCGGCGCAGTCGCGGTACCCGAAGCGGTCGCCGATGTGCACGCCGACCGCGAAGGGCCACTGGATCGAGCCCGCGGGGTTGTTCGTGAAGGTGGCTTCAGGGCGGATGCCGGCGGCCCGCGCGTACTCCTCGATCGTCTGCGCCTCGTAGCCTTCGCGCTGCACGCTCCGCGCGACGATGTCGCCGTTCAGCTCCATGTGCTGCCCGTCGAGCAGGGGACGGTCGGTGTCGGCGAGCGCGAGCGCCTGCACGTCGGCGGCCGTCAGCAGCGACAGCGACGGGATGGTCGTAGCCACGGCGAGCAGCGCGACGAAGCTCATGGCGACCACGCTCGCGGCACGTGCGGTGCCGCGAGCTCGGCGGCCGCGGCCGGGCGTGCCCGTGGGGGTCGGAGCGGGAGTGGGGGCGGATGCCGCGGGGCGCGCGCTCGTGCGCACGGCTGGGCGGGTCGGCGGCCCTGCCTTCGCGCCCCTCGCCGGCTTGCCCTTCGGCGTCGCGCCCTTCGCCGGCCGAGTCGATGTGCGGTCGGCGCGGCTCGCCCGGCCGTCGCGGTCGGCACGACGTGCACGACCGGCGGGCTCTTCGACGCCGCCGCCGGCCTTGTCGTCAAGGCCCGCGAACAGCGCGTCGAACCCCGAGCGCTCGGCATCGCGTGCACCGCCGGGGAAGGCGTCGCCGCGCGCCTCACCGGAGTAGACACGTGCCTCACGGGGGAAGTCACGGGCCTCACCGGGGAAAACAGCGGCGGCCGAGCTGCGGCCGACGGAGCGGTCGGTCTGCTCGGCCTCGGAGAGCGGGAACGGGGTCGGTGCGGGCGCGTCGGTCGTCCGGCGGCGAAGAGCCGGCGTCGGCCCCTGAGCCGGCGTCGGAGTCGGCGCCGGCGTCGGCCCCGGAGTCGGCGCCTGAGCCGGCGTCAGACCCGGCGCCGCTGCGTGAACCGGCGCCGCTGCCGGAATCAGCGCCGGCGCCGGAATCAGCGCCAGCGACGCGGGCGCCTCGGGAATCGGATGCGACGCGGCATCCGGGAGTCCGAAGAGGGCGTCGAACGCGGGGCGCTTCGGCGCCGACTGGGACGTCACGACGGACGCCGGCGCCGTCGCCTGCGTCACCGCGGCCGGCTCCGCCGCCTGAGGCTCCCGGGCGGCCTCGGTCCGGAGCGCCTCGGCGGCCTCTCGAGCCCGCATCTCGCGTCGCGTCAGGGGTCGCTCAGGCCGCACGGGGACCTGGGTGCCTGGCGCAGAACCGTCGGGCACGAGGGGGGACTCGAGCACGTAGGGGGGACTTTCGGCGTGTTGGGCGGGCAGTGGACGGGAGGTGAACATCCGACCTCGAGTCGAATTGGCTCGAGGTCGAGATAACGGATTGGTAAAGACTAGCCGTTCCCGTCGGTGTTCGCCACATGACACGGCCTGTTCCGTCGACGCCCCGGCCGGCGGCCCGCGACATCCGCATCAGCACGCGGATGTCGCCGTGAACGCGACACGCGACCCGCTCGCACGACCGTTCACGCATCCATCCCCGCGGCACGCAGCGCCGCTGTGAGCTCCTCGTACAGTCCGGGCGCCGCCGCCACGAGCAGTTCGGCGTTCTCCCGCCCTCCCGCAAGCCCGCCGACCCGGGCGCCGGCCTCGCGTGCGATGAGCGCGCCGGCGGCGTGGTCCCAGACGTTCAGGCCGCGCTCGTAGAACGCGTCGAGGCGTCCGGCGGCGAGCGCGCAGAGGTCGAGCGCGGCGGATCCGATCCGGCGGATGTCGCGGATGTGCGGCAGCAGTTCGAGCAGTACGCCCGCCTGTTCGCGGCGCCGTTCTGCCGCATACGCGAAGCCCGTTCCGACGAGCGCCGACCCGAGCGGCACATCGACGTTCACGGTCAGCTCGCGTCCGGCGAGCCGCGCACCGCCGCCCGCGGACGCCTCGAACAGCTCGCCCGTCACGGGGTTCACCACGACGCCGGCGAGCGTGGTGCCGCCGACGGTGACACCGGCACCGGCACCGGCACCGGCCACGCCGCCACCGGCGGCGCCGAAGCCCGCGCCCCCTCCCGCTCCCTCGACCACGGCGATGCTCACGCCCCAGGCCGGCACGCCGTAGAGGAAGTTCACCGTGCCGTCGATCGGGTCGACGACCCAGTCGATCCCGCTCGCACCGATGTGCGTCGCGTCCTCCTCCCCGACGATGCCGTCGTCGGGCCGGGCCTCGAGGATGAGCGACCGGATCAGCGTCTCGGTGTCGCGGTCGACGGCGGTCACGATGTCGGTCGGCGTCGACTTCGTCGCGGCCACCCGCACGCCGGCGCGGCGCGCGTCGAGCGCGAACTCCGCCGCCCGCACGGCGATGTCACGCGCGAGGTCGAGCAGGGGAACGGCAGCGGATGCCACGGATGGGTCGTGCTGGGTCATGCCCCTCACGCTACGCGCACGTCCGCGATCGCGCCGCGACCGCGCAGCTCGCCGCCGCGACCGCGGTCAGCAGCATCACCGAGGCCATCGGCACGGCGGTGTGCTCGCCCCAGAGCCCGACCACCGGCGACGCGAGGCCGCCCAGCAGGAACTGGGATGCGCCCAGCAACGCCGACCCGGCACCGCGCGAACTCGGCGTGGTGCGGGCGAGCGCGAGCGCGCTCGCGTTCGACATGGTGAGGCCCGTGCCGCCGGTCGTGACGAACGCGCAGGCGATGAAGGCGGCGGGCGTGAGCGTGCCGGTGGTCGAGAGCACGATCAGGGCGGATGCCGCGAGCACCAGCAGCGTCACGCCCACGAGCAGCATCCGCCGCGGCCCGACCCGCTCCGCCACCCGTGCGTTGAGCAGGTTCGCCAGGATCAGCGCCGCGGCGCCCGCGGCGAATCCGAACGAGTAGCCGATCGGACTCATGCCCAAGACGGCCTGCCCGACGAACGGCGATGCCGAGATGTACGACATCATCGCGGCGAATCCGAGACCGAAGGCGAGCGTGTAGAGCGCCAAGCCCGGATCGCGCAGCAGGGTGCCGAACCGCCGCACGGTGGCGCCCAGCCCCCCGGTGTGGCGCTTCTCGGGTGGCAGCGACTCGGGGACGCGCAGCCACGCGAGCAGGAGCATCACGACCGATGCGACGGCGATCACACCCAGCACGGCACGCCACCCCCACGCCGAGCTGACGAACCCTCCGATGGGTGGTGCGATCAGCGGTCCGACACCGACGACCGTCGCGATCAGGCTCAATGCGCGCACGGCGGTGGCGCCGGTGCTGAGGTCGACGGCGATGGCCCGGGCCAGCACCACGCCCGCCGCGCCCGAGAGCCCCTGCACGAGCCGCAGGGCGATGAACACGCCGATCGTCGGCGCGAAGGCCATCGCCGTGCCGGATGCCGCGAACACCACGAGCGCGGCCAGCAGCACCGGCCGGCGTCCCCAGCGATCCGAGAGCGGCCCGAGCAGCAACTGGCCGGCGGACATCCCGATCAGGAACGCCGTGAGGGTGAGCTGCACGGATGCGGCATCCGCGCCGAGCTCGTCGGCGATGTCGGTGAACGACGCCAGGTACATGTCGACCGCGATCGGACCGACGGCGGCCAGAACGCCGAGCACGGCGAGCAGGCCTGGGGTCAGCGACAGCGGGCGCGGAGTGGGCATCGCGCTCTAGTCTGGCCGGTCGATCGGTGGCGAGTGAGGGATTCGAACCCCCGAAGTCGTAGACAGCTGATTTACAGTCAGATCCCTTTGGCCGCTTGGGTAACTCGCCAGTCGCACCCGACCGAGTTCTGCACACAACCGGGGGCCTGTAAAGAATACCCGGCGAGCGGCGTGTCGAGAAATCAGCGACGACGAGCGGATGCCGCGGCATCCGTCGCCCGCTGCTGCGCCGCCATCGCGGTGTGCCGCCGACTCAGCCCGACGCCCGCCACCAGGGCATCTCGGCGGTCTCGGCGTGGTCGCGACCCACCGGGTCGACCTCCGCGGTGCGGGTCGCCGGAGTCACCGGACGCGCCGGCCCCCGCAGGCCCGACCGCTGGATGACCCGCTGGATCGTGATGCCGCGCTCGTCGGGGGCGCCCACGAACCTGATCTCGCGGAGCCCCTGCTCCTGGGCGGCCGACTCGAACACGAAATGCCCGTACCCGGCGATGCGGCCGACGAGCGGCTTGTGCACCGAGATGTCGAGGATTCGTGCGATCGGCATGGTGGCGATGCTCTGCGAGAGGATCCCGTGCACCCGGAACACCCGCATGTTGGTGATCACGAAGCGGTCCATGCGCGCCTGGAGGATCCGCCAGAGTCCGTGCGCGGCGAGGCCGGCGGCGAGCAGCAAGGGAACCCAGAACGCCTGTGAGGGCACCCAGAGGAGCAGCAGCAGCACCGGGATGGCGGCGATCATCTCGAGCACGGGACCCACGATCGCCGCCCAGTGCTTGCGCACCTCGTCGACGATGACCTCGCCCTCGTCGGCGATGAGGTGCCGCTCGACTCGGGGGTCGAAGTCGAACAGGCTCATGGCGTCACGTGGCGAGGGAGGTGAAGAACCTGCCCACCGCCTCGGCGCCCGAGAAGACGGCGGCCATCGCGCCTTGCACGGCGTTGGCGGCATCCTCGGGACGACTGACCATGTAGAACAGGGCGAAGACCCCGACGAGCCCGATGACGATCGGCTTGAGCCACTTCACGCGTGCTTTCCCTTCGAGACGGCGACAACGCGCAGCATCCCCCCAGTGACCACGCCCAGACTCCCGCTTTTGTACCGCAACGGCGTGACCGCGGCAACGCGCCACGCGGGGGGCCGCGCGACCGGTGCGCGCGCTCCGCTGGGGCAGGCAGGCATGCCGGGCGATAGGATTCCTCCTGACTCGGCGAGGCCGGGGAACGACTCGGCGAGGCCGGGAATGAGGGGCCATGGCCGGCATCGAAGAGGTGGCGAAGCTCGCGGGGGTCTCGACCGCGACGGTGTCGCGCGCGCTCAGCGGGCGCGGACATGTCTCACCAACCTCGAAGGCGAAGGTCATCGAGGCGGCGGCGCAGCTCGGCTACGTGGTCTCGTCGAACGCCTCGAGCCTCGCATCCGGACGCACGCGCAACATCGGCGTCGTCATCCCGTTCCTCAACCGCTGGTTCTTCTCCTCGGTGCTCGAGGGTGCGCAGCGGGCACTGCTCCGCCACGGCTACGACCTCACGCTCTACAACCTGTCGGGCGACGGGCAGGAACGCTCCAGCGTGTTCGAGCACTTCCTGCTGCGCCAACGCGTCGACGCGGTGATCGCCGTCTCGCTCGAGCTCACCGAGCACGAGGTGGCTCGCCTGCACGAACTGGGCAAGCCGCTCGTCGGCGTCGGCGGTCCGATCCCCGAGGTGCGCACGCTCACGATCGACGACGTCGCGGTCGCCCGTCTCGCGACCGAGCACCTCATCGGCCTCGGCCACTCGCGCATCGCGCACATCGGCGGCAGCTTCGAGTTCGACGTCGATTTCCACTTGCCGACGAACCGCCGCATCGGCTACGAGGCAGCGCTGAGGGATGCCGGCATCGACGTCGATCCGGCGTTGTTCGCGCCGGCCGACTTCACGATCCGCGGCGGCTACCACGCCGCCAAGCAGTTGCTCGGGGTGCCGCGCGACCGCCCGACCGCGATCTTCGCGGCATCCGATGAGATGGCGATCGGTTCGATCCTCGCGGCCCGCGACCTCGGACTCATCGTGCCGCGCGACGTCTCGATCATCGGCATCGACGACCACGACCTCTCCGAATTCTTCGGCCTCTCGACGGTCGCGCAGTTCCCGCGCCTCCAAGGCGAGAAGGCGGTCGAGATCCTCATGGAGCAGCTCGAACCCGAAGCGGATGCCGCGGGGCCGGCCGCGACCCCGTTGCCATACGAGTTGCGCGTGCGCTCGTCGACGGCGCGGCCGGTGTCGCCGGTCGAGTAGCGCCGGCGCGGGCGACGCGTCTCGAGACCCGCCCGCGGAACCCACCCGCACCGCGGCATCCGCCCCTTCGCGGCATCCGACCCCTCGGTAGACTGGCGCGCATGGCAGATGCAACGTTCGACATCGTGAGCAAGGTCGACAAGATGGAGGCCGACAACGCCGTGAACCAGGCCCGCAAGGAGGTCGAGCAGCGTTACGACTTCAAGAACGTGGGTGCGTCGGTCGAGTGGAGCGGCGAGAAGATCCTGCTCAAGGCGCAGACCGAGGAGCGGGTGAAGGCGGTGCTCGAGGTCGTCGAGTCGAAGTTCATCAAGCGCGGCATCACGCTGCGCTCGCTCGACGAGGGCGAGCCGTACGCGTCGGGCAAGGAGTTCCGTCTCGAGATCGGGCTGAAGAACGGCATCGACAGCGAGAACGCGAAGAAGATCTCGAAGATCATCCGCGACGAGGCGCCGAAGTCGGTGAAGTCGCAGATCCAGGGGGACGAGCTGCGCGTCTCGTCGAAGAGCCGTGACGATCTGCAGGCCACGATGGCGCTGCTCAAGGGCAAGGACCTCGACGTCGCGTTGCAGTTCGTGAACTTCCGCTGAGGCGGCGCCCGACCCGTCCGGCACCCCGACACGCTCCGCTCGTACGACCCTTGTGAGGCGTGACGACTTCTCGCTCCCGTCGTCGCGCCGCACAACGGTCGTACCGGGGTACCGGGTACCGGGTACCGGGTACCGGGTACCGGGTACCGGGTACCGCGTACCGGGTACCGGGTACCGGTGGGGAGGGGTCAGAAGAGCTTGAGCGAGGGTCTCACCACCGGCAGGCCCGCCGCCCTGAGCTTCGCCGCGAGAACACGGCGTCCCCACATCTCCGGCCAATCCCAACGGGTGAATGCCCGCACTTGCCTCCTGATCGCATCTTCGCGTGCCTTCTCATCGATGACCACATCAGCGGATGCCTCGACCGTGCCGTCACCGAGGTACTTGCCCCGCCCATCGGCTTCGGCCCCGACGCCGAACTCCGGCCAGTGGAAGTCGAGGAAGGCGACCCTTCGGAGTTCAGGCAACCACAATCGATGCTGGAGCTCGGGCGCCGGAAAACCGAGTTCTTCGATCACCAACCGGCTCGCCGTCTCGAGCGGCGTGTCGGCAAGGTGCGTCGCGCGACGCAGTACCGCGTCGGTTCGCCGACTTCCCGGGTACGGCAGCAAACGCTCGTGTTCCGCACGCAGCTGCGCAAGTGTCGTCAACGGTGGCGGATCATCGGAGCGACGGCTCACGTGTATCGCGGCATCCGTCGCGGTGAGTGCAGCGGCGAGCGAGCCGTGCCGGCTCAATTGGATCAGCGAGTACTCCACCGAGGTGACCGCGAGTCCACCAACGAGGTGAACCTCGATGTCGCGAGTGCGGGCGAGGGCGGTAACGCCACGACGTCGGTGCCCGCTGCGGCCGGGGGCCATGACGTAGACCTGCGCTGGCCAGGCGCCGACGATCGGCAGCTCGTACAGGGCGATCGCCGAGTGTGCGGTGAAGACGGGCGCGCGAAGGGTGAGCCCAGCAGCGCGCACATCTCGCAGATACGCCATCGCCTCTCGCTGTGCAGCGGGAAGTTTCGGATCAGGTCGAACGACATCGGCGTAGACGCCGCGCCGCACGCGCTCGAGCCTCGCGGTCGCGACGCCCGACTCGAGTTCAGAGCGCACGCCCAGCGCGGTCGCGTCGCGGGCGAGCATGAACCCGTGGGACCTTCGCGGCAGCTCGACATTCATCCATCGATGTTCGCGTGGCATTCGTCTGTGGCCACGCATTCCGGGCCATGTGCGGAACAGGGAATGCCCCGCCGCCGTGTTGAGGACAGGTCGCCCCCTGTACGACCCATCTGCACGACCCATCTGCGCTGATACGACGGTACGCAACGGTCGTCCAGCCGCATAATGGTCGTACCCCCGCGCGCACAGCGCGTCAGCGGTGCGGCGCGCTCGGCGCTGGCGTCCACGATGAGCCCGGTGGCGACCCTCGCGCGGCCGGCGAGTTCCGCCGTGAGCCAGGGCGGGTGCGTCGCTGACCCGGTCAGGACACCACTCGTGCGAGTACGCTCACTCACCCTCGTGCTCCACCGATCGAGTGGGTCGCCACGCCGAGCGCGCGCGAGTCGCTACCCGGCCGACAGAAGCACAGCGACGAACGCTCCGGCGAGCATCGACGGCCCGAACGGGATCGAACCCCGCAGCGTCACCCGCCGCATCGCGAGCGCGCCGATCGCGATCACCCCGCCGACGATGAACGCCGCGAGCAGGCCGATGAGCCAGGCGTTCAGGCCGAACCAGCCGAGCAGCAGGCCGATGACGAGCGCGAGCTTCACGTCGCCCATGCCCATCGACGAGGGCGACACCAGCGCGAGCACGACGTACACGGCGAACATCGTCGACCCGCCGACCACCGCCCAGAGCAACGGCCACCACGTGTCGCCGGCCCAGGTCGCAGGCACGAGGCACAGCGCCACCGCGCCGAGGCTCGGGAACACGACGGCGTTCGGCAGGCGCTTCTCGGCGAGGTCCACGAGGGTGAGAACGGTGGATGCCGCGGCGAACACGAGGAGCGCGGGGAGGATCCACGATGGGCCGAAGCGCCACGCGAGTGCGCCGAAGGTGACGGCGGTGATCGTGGCGCCCGCGATGCGGACGGTGCGCTGCGGCATCCGCTCGCCGTTCATCGAACGCCGGGTCAAGGCGGCGAGGGGCCACCGGCCGAGGGCCGCGCCGACGACGGCCGCGAGCGCAGCGGTGATCACGGTCGCGAGCGTCATGGCGTGCGGCGTGGCGGGCGGCGGGGCTACGCCTCGCCGCGCGAGATGCCCACCATCTCGTCGCGGGGCACGACCTTGATGCGCTTGCGGCCCTCCGCCGACCCGAGCGCCTGCTCGTGCTCGTCGAGCCGGTGCCATCCGGTGAGGTCGGTCCACTCGATGCCGCGTGACTCGAGCATCTCGACCACGGACTCCTCGTCGGGCGACTCGGGCCGCCACCAGTTGCCGAGGTCGTTGATGACGTGCTTGATGGTCTCCATCGCATCCGACTTCGTGTGCCCGATGAGGCCCACCGGGCCGCGCTTGATCCAGCCGGTCGCGTAGACGCCGTACATCTGCCGCGCCTCGCCCGACCCCTTGTCTCGGATCAGCACCTGCCCCTCGTGGTTCGGGATGACGCCGAACTTCTTGTCGAACGGGATGCCGGGAAGCGGCGACCCGAAGTAGCCCACCGCTCGGTACACCGCCTGCACCGGCAGCTCGCGGATCTCGCCGGTGCCGACGACGCCGCCCTCGCCGTCGGGCATGGTGCGCTCCCAGCGGATGGCGCCGACCCGGCCGCTTCCGTCTTCGACGAGCTCGAGCGGCTTCGCGAAGAAGTGCAGGTGGAGGCGCCGCGAGGCCGTGCCCACCTCACGCTGACGCCACTGGTTCAGCACCTTGTCGATGACGAACACCTGCTTGTTGCCCGAGACGGCCGCGCGGGCCGCGTCGTCGTAGTCGAAGTCCTCGTCGTAGAGGATCATGTCGACGTCGCGCAGCTCGCCGAGCTCACGCAGTTCGAGCGGCGTGAACTTCACCGAGGTCGGCCCGCGGCGTCCGAAGATGTGCACGTCGGTCACGGGCGATTCCGCGAGGCCGGATGCCACGTTCGCCGGGATCTCCGTCGGCATGAGGTCGTCGACGTGCTTGGCGAGGATGCGCGACACGTCGAGCGCGACGTTGCCGTTGCCGATGACGGCGACCTCGCGAGCGTCGAGCGGCCAAGTGCGCGGGTAGTCGGGGTGCCCGTCGAACCAGCTCACGAACTCGGCCGCGCCGTAGGAACCCTCGAGGGAGGCGCCGGGGATGTTGAGCGACGCGTCGCGCACGGCGCCCGTCGCGAAGATCACGGCGTTGTAGTGCTTCTTCAGGTCTTCGAGCGTGATGTGCTCGCCGAAGCGCACGTTTCCGAAGATCCGGATGTCGCCGCGGTCGAGCACCTCGCGAAGCGCCGTGATGATGCCCTTGATGCGCGGGTGGTCGGGGGCGACGCCGTACCGCACGAGCCCGTAGGGCGCCGGCAGGTGGTCGAACAGGTCGATCGAGACATCGAAGTTCCGCTCGGCCTTCAGCAGGATGTCGGCGGCGTAGATGCCGGCGGGGCCGGCGCCGACGATCGCGAGTCGCAGCTTGTTCCGTGTCACGTGCGTGGTCTCTCCATCAACTCTGTCGCTCGACGATGGTCTCGGCGAACCGCGTGAGCGCCTTCTTGACGCCGCCCTCGGGCAACGGGGCGAGCACGTCGACGGCGTCGCGCGCCCAGCGGTGCGCCTCCGCGAGCGTAGCGCGCGTGGCCTCGTGATCGCGCAGTTCGGCGACGATCGCATCCACCGTCTCGCGCGACGGCACGATGCGCGACGCGAGGGTGTTCGTGTCGAACGGGTCGCCGGCGACGGCGGGGTCGGTCACGATGATCACGTCGCGCTCGATGCGCCGCAGCAGGTCGGCGGATGCCGCATCCGCCTTCGCGATCTCGGCGAGACGCAGCAGGGGCAGCGTGACCACCCCGGCGCGCAGGTCGGTGCCGGGGACCTTGCCGGTCTCCTCGGGCTGCGGCGACAGGTCGATGACGTCGTCGATGAGCTGGAACGCCACGCCGATCTTCTCGCCGAACTCGACGACCGGCGCCTCGAACACGGGATCGGCGCCCGAGAACACGACGCCCGACTGCGCGGCGGCCGCGATGAGCGAGCCGGTCTTGTCTGCGAGTACGCGGATGTAGTGCGCGACGGGGTCGACGCCGCCGGCGGGGCCCACCGTCTCGTGCAGCTGGCCGAGCACGAGCCGCTCGAACGTGTTCGCCTGCAGGCGGATGGCGCGCTCGCCGAGGCTCGCCATGAGCTGGCTCGCCCGTGCGAACAGCAGGTCGCCCGTCAGGATCGCGACGGAGTTTCCCCACACGGTCTGGGCGCTCGGCACGCCGCGGCGGCGGTCGGAGTCGTCCATCACGTCATCGTGGTAGAGCGAGCCGAGGTGCGTGATCTCGATCGCCTCGGCCGCCGTCACGACGTCGTCGGTGATGCCCGCGCCGAGCTGCGCGGTGAGCAGCGTCAGCATCGGGCGCACGCGCTTGCCGCCCGCTTCGAGCAGGTAGCGCGACGAGACATCCGCGATCGAGTCGGCGAAGCTCACCTCGCGCAGGAGGCCCGCCTCGACCCGCTCGATGCCGGCGTCGATCGCCTTCGCCATCGCCCGGTCGGCGGATGACGCGAAGACGCGTTCGCTCAGGCCGAGGTTCGCGGCGAGCGCGGAGCCGCGACGGGCGCCCGGGTGGCTCGGATTCACGCCCCCAAGCCTACCGGGGGCGGGCAGCAGCGGGCGTGCTCACCGAATCGGTCGTCGGCTCGTCATCGCAGCACGCAACCGGCCCGGCCGGACTCCGAGGCCGCGGGTCGCGGCTCTACCGCTTGCGGCCGCGGTGCAGGGCGACGACTCCCATGGTGAGGTTGCGCCACTCGACGTCGACCCAGCCGGCCTCGCGCAGCCAGGTGGCGAGCTCGCGCTGGTCGGGCCACGCGTTGATCGACTCGTTGAGGTACTCGTAGGCGGTGTCGTTCGAGCTCGACAGCCTCACGAGCGAGGGCATGACGTAGCGCTGGTACGCGTGGTAGCCGGCGCGCACGAACCCGACCGGGGGGCGCGAGAACTCGCACACGACGAGTCGCCCGCCGGGCTTCGTCACCCGCGAGAACTCGGCGAGCGCACGCCTCGGATCGTTCACGTTGCGCAGGCCGAACGAGATCGTGACGGCGTCGAACTCGTCGTCGCCGAACGGCAGCTTCGAGGCATCCGCTTCGACGAAGACGAGGTTCGCGACCCCCGCCTGCCGCCTGCGGCCGACCTCGATCATGCCCGGTGAGAAATCGGCGGCGACGACGGATGCCCCGGACTTCGCGAGACTCGCACTCGACGTGCCCGTGCCGGCGGCGACGTCGAGGATGCGCTCCCCCGGCTGCGGGTCGACCGCGCGCGTCGTCGCGACGCGCCACAGCGGCGCATTCCCGACGGAGAGCACGGTGTTCGTGCGGTCGTACCGGGCGGCGACCCGGTCGAACATCGCGGACACCTGGCCGGGGTCCTTGCCGAGGTCTGCGCGCGTCATCCCTCGAGTCTACGGCGGGGCGCTCACCGGTTGGCCGACGCGGTTCGCCCGACGCTTCCATGCATTGGAATGCTTTGCGCCCCGACCCCGTCGGAGGCCGCCTCCGAGCTCGCCGGCCACGTCGCGTTCTGGCGCGGGGTCGAGGTCGTCGCGGCGTAGGCCGCCGCTGTCACGGTGCAGGCGGGGCTCGCGACGTAGGCTGATGCGGTGAAACACACGGATGCCGCGACTCGCGCCGGCGGCGCGCGGCTCGTCGTGCGCACCGAACCGACCGACGAGCTCGCGCCGCTCATCCCACGGGCCGACCCGCGGCATCCGCTGCTCTGGATGCGACGCGGCGAGGGCATCGTCGGCCTCGGCGAGGCGGTGCGCATCGAGACGAGCGGCCCGAGCCGGATCGCGGATGCCGCGGCGGCATGGACGTCGCTCGCCGCGCTCGCCGACGTCGACGACCGGGTGGGCCTGCCCGGAACCGGGCTCGTCGCGTTCGGCGCGTTCGCGTTCGCCGATGGATCCGCGTCGACGAGCGTGCTCGTGGTGCCCGAGCTCGTACTCGGCCGTCGCGACGGGCGGGCGTGGGTCACGCGCATCGCGCTCGCGACCGGGGATTCCGAGGCGACGGATGCCGCGGCATCCGCAGCCCTCACCCTCGAGATCCCCGAGCCGGCGGCGAAGCGCCGCGTCCCGCGGGTGACGTTCGCTCCTGGGGCGGTGCCGCCCGAGGAGTACGAGGCCGCCGTCGCCGAGGCGGTGCGCCGCATCGACGCCGGCGAGCTCGCGAAGGTGGTGCTCGCCCGGCAGCTCGTCGGCGAGCTGCACGAGGAGGACGGCCTTCGGGCGACGATCACCCGTCTCGCCGAGGACTACCCCGACACCTGGGTGTACGCCGTCGACGGACTCATCGGCGCGAGCCCCGAGACGCTCGTGCGCGTCGACCACGGCACCGTCTCGGCACGCGTGCTCGCCGGAACGACCGCACGTGGTGCCGGCGAGGCATCCGACCGCGAACGCGCCGCCGACCTCGCGGCGTCGCCGAAGGACCTGGCCGAACACGCCCTCGCGGTCGCGAGCGCCGTGAAGCGGCTCGCGCCGCACACCGCCCGGCTCGACGCGAGTCCCGAGCCGTTCACTCTGCAACTGCCGAACCTCTGGCACCTCGCCACCGACCTGAAGGGCACGCTCGGCGACGGCTCGAGCTCGCTGGATCTGGTGCAGGCGGTGCATCCGACCGCCGCGGTCGCCGGCACGCCGCGCCGCATCGCGCTGCGCACGCTCGCCGAGCTCGAGGGCTTCGATCGGGGTCGGTATGCCGGGCCGGTCGGCTGGATCGACGGCGACGGCGACGGCGAGTGGGCGATCGCGCTGCGCTGCGCGCAGGTCGACGGCGACGGCACGGTGGCCGCATATGCCGGATGCGGCATCGTGCACGACTCGGTGCCCGCCGACGAGCTCGCCGAGACCGTCATGAAGTTCCGGCCGATCGTGGAGGCGTTCGGCGGCTGACGAGCTGCGCGGTTCGCGGAGCGCTGCCTCGTCGCATGCGGGCCGCGAGAGTTTCTCCTCGGCGTATGCCAGTTCCGCCTCATCGGAGCACGGAGAGCCTCGTGCACGTCGCCTGCACGAGTTGCCACCCGACTCGCGGGAGGATGTGCGGGCCAGTCGCCTCTGCGCCCGCCTCATCGCGGTGCACCGAAGCGTGGCACTGAGGGGGAACTGGCATACGCCAGAGAGAGAACGACTTGGGACAGGGGCCGGCGGCCGGCGGCCGGCGGCCGGCGGAGCGTCAGCTCGCCGCGAGCCGCGCCTTCTCGGCCGCGATGTCGAAGTCGGCGGGCGGCCAGTCGAGGTCCATCGCCTCGAGGGCCTGGATGAGCAGGTGCTGCACGACCAGCCGCGCGTACCACTTGTGGTCGGCGGGCACGACGTACCACGGGGCATCCGGAGCCGTGGTGCGGTCGAATGCGATCTGGAACGCCTCCATGTACTTCGGGCGCAGCAGGCGCTCGTCGATGTCGCCGGGGTTGAACTTCCAGTGCTTGTCGGGGCGATCGAGGCGCTCTTGCAGCCGCTCCTTCTGCTCGTCTGCCGAGATGTGCAGCATGACCTTGATGATCGTCGTGCCGGATGCCGCGAGCTGCGCCTCGAACTCGTTGATCGCGCCGTACCGGCGCTCGATCTCGTCGGCCGGGGCGAGCTGGCGCACACGACCGATGAGCACGTCCTCGTAGTGCGAGCGATCGAACACGCCGATCATGCCCGCATCGGGCACCACCTTCTCGACGCGCCAGAGGAAGTCGTGCGCGAGCTCCTCGTCGGTCGGCTTCTTGAATGCGGTGAGGGCGACGCCCTGCGGGTCGACCGCGCCCATGACGTGCTTGACGATGCCGCCCTTGCCCGCCGTGTCGAGCGCCTGCAGCACGAGCAGGATACGCCGCTCGTCGTCGCCGCCGCGGCTGTTCGCGTAGAGCAGCTCCTGCTGCTCGGCGAGGATCGCGGCGCCGACGGCGAGCGCACGCTTGCCGTCGGCCTTGTCGCCGTCGAACCCCGGCGTCGCGTGCGGATCCACATCGTCGAGCCGGAACCCGTCGCCGACCCGCAGCAGTTCGCTCGGGTCCTCCGTCCAGAACGACTCGCGGTCCATGTCACGCTCCCCTCGCGCGCCCCGGCGGACGCGCACGACCCATCCTGCCGAGCGAGCGGATGCCGCGACAAGGCCCCCGTTCGCTGAGCTCGTCGAAGCGAGCACGTCACTCGATCTCGGGCCGAGGCATCCGCTGAAGGGCCGCCCGCGACCTCCGCACGTCGGCGGCGGTGTGATCGATCAGTTCGTCGAGCGTCGAGAAGCGCCGCATCGGCCGCAGCAGCTGCGCGACCCACACGACGACGCGTCGTCCGTAGAGATCGGCCGCGAGGTCGTGGATGAACACCTCGACGCGACGCTCGGCGACGTCGTCGAACGTCGGGTTGTTGCCGATGCTCATCGTGGCGCCGAACACGTCCCGGGAAGGCTGGATTGCGACCCAGCACGCGTAGACCCCATCGGGGGGAAGCCCCGCTTCCTCGTGCGGCGCGACGTTCGCCGTGGGAAAGCCCAGGAGCCGGCCCCGCCCGTTACCTCCGACGACGCGCCCCGTGAAGCTCGGCACGCCGCCGGTGACGCCGGGGGCGGCCGCCGTCACCATCGCGGAGTCCGCGAGTGCGTGCTCATCGATCTGCATGCAGCTCTCGGAACTGGCTCTGGTGGAACACGAGCGGCGTGACATCCGGGAACGTCTCGGCCTCGTGCACCTCCATGAGCACGATCTCGTGGTCGCCGCCGTCGAACGTCGACCGCACCTCGCACTCGAGCCACAGGGCCGCGTCGTCGATGAGCACGGCGCCGTCGTCGGTGGCGTGCCACTGCGCATCCTCGAAGCGGTCCACCGCTCGAGCGGAGAGCCGGCGGCACAGCACCTCGTGCTCCGACCCGAGCACGCTCATGCCGAGGCGGCCTCGCGTCGCCAGCGTCGGCCACGTGCTCGAGGTGCGTGCGACGCTGACCGCGACGAGCGGCGGGTCGAGCGAGATCGAGGTGAACGAATTGACCGCCATGCCGACGGGCCGCTCGTCGACGAGGGCGCACACCGCCACGACCCCGGTGGGAAACGCGGAGAACGCCTTTCGCAGCGCCACCTGAGGTGACATCTCTTTCACATTGGCTTGGCCCGACATCCGAGACCCTCCTGTCGTGTGGATCGTGTAGTCAATTTTGACTATCTCTCTTCATTGTATGCACACTTGATCATGCAAAACAAGTCGGAGCGGCAGACTTTGACGTACGATGGGCGCATGTCGTCTACCACGCGTCTCGTCGTGCTCGGCGCCGTTCACCAGTTCCAGCCCGTGCACGGGTACTTCCTCCGGAGAGAGCTGATGACCTGGCATGTCGACGAGTGGGCCAACATCCAGCCCGGTTCGATCTACAACGCCCTCCGCTCCCTCGAGCACGACGGGTACGTCGAGGAGGGCGGCACCGAGACGAACGGCAAGCGGCCCGCTCGCACCACCTACCGCACGACCCCCGAGGGCGAGATCGAGCTGCTCCGGATGCTGCGGGACACCCTCTGGAACGTCGAGAGCTTCGACACCAAACCCGTGATGGTCATCGCATCGTTCATGTTCATCCTGAGCCGCCAGGAGGTGATCGCCGGGCTCGAGCATCGCATCAACAAGATCGACGCGATCATCGTCACCAACGGCTACCACATCGAAGACACCGCCCGCTCGGCCACGACCCCGAAGTACGTGCGCGAGATCTTCGAGATCTCCACGGCTCGACTCCGGGGTGAGCAGGCGTGGGCGCGAGGACTCGTCGGACGACTCCGGGCCGGCGAGTACACCTTCGCCGGCGAGGCGATGCCGGCGGCCGCCGCCCCGGTGTAGGGCTCCGGCCGCCGGCACCCTCATGCCGCCGTGACGAGCCGATCGATCGCCGCGGCACTGAGGCGCTCGGTCTGCGCCCCGACCGCGGTCGCGACGATGGCGCCCGCGGCCGATGCGCGCCGCACGGCCGTCTCCAGTCCGAGACCCTTCGCGAGCTCCGCGGCGAGCGCACCGCAGAACGCGTCGCCGGCGCCGGTCGTGTCGACCGCGTCCACGGCGAACGCCGGGATCCGGGTCGCCGCCGCGCCGGGCCGGTGCAGGCGTGCGCCGGCCTCGCCGAGCGTGACGACGACCGCACCGGCTCCCGAGTCGAGGAGCCCCTCGACACCGCCGAGACTGCGCTCCTCGGACTCGTTCACCACGAGGACGTCCACCTCGCCGAGGAGCTCGAGGGCTGCCGACGACGCGGGCGCCGCGTTCAGGATGGTGAGCGCTCCCGACCGGCGGCCGGCGGACAGCGCCGCACCGGCCGCCTCGACGGAGATCTCCAGTTGCACGAGCGCCACGGCCGCACCCTCGACCGCCGCCGCGGCGATCCCCGGACCCAGCGAACCGTTCGCTCCTGGACTCACGACGATGCTGTTGCCGCCGCCCGGAAGCGCGAACACCTGGGCGAGCCCGGTCGGAGCATCCGGCACATCGTGCAGGTGGCGGTCGTCGATCCCCGCCGCCTGCGCGATGCCGCGAAGCCACGCCCCGTCGGGATCGGCGCCGACTGCCCCGCAGAACCGCGTCGGCGCTCCGGCCCTCCGGGCGGCGACCGCCTGATTGAACCCCTTGCCGCCGGGGAACCGCCCCAGCGGCTGCCCGAGCAGGGTCTCCCCCGGCTCGGGCAGCCGCTCGAGGCGGACCATCACGTCGAGGTTGACGCTGCCGACCACGCAGACCGACATGCTGTGCTCCGATCAGGCCGCGCGAGCCTCGGCGGCGACCCGATGGGCCGCTGCCGGGTGCTCGTCGGGCAGGGTCGCGCTCTCGGAGCCCAGCAGCCGCTGGCGGAGCGTCGGCGCGTCGTAGTGATCTCCGGCCGCCCCGCGCTCCCGCAGGATGGGCAGCACGTGCTCGACGAAGTCGAGCGTCGAGCCGGGCTGGATGACGGGCGAGAGCAGGAACCCGTCGAGGTCGGCGCCCTCGGCGAGCTCGCACATCCGGTCGGCGATCTCCTCCGGAGTGCCGACGACCGGCCGCGCCCCGACACCGTGCGCGTGCCAGTCCCTGAGCACGTCGCCGACCGTCTTCCCGGCGAAGCGCGCCACCTGGGTCTGCGACAGCTCGGTGTGCAGCTCGGTCATGGGCGTGTCGGGCGCGTACGACGAGAGGTCGAGCCCGGTGAACCACGCGTACGAGGCCACCGCGACATCCGGATCCTGCGAGTCGAGCACGCGCTGGTACTTGCGCTCGGCGTCCTCGCGCGTCTTGCCGATGACGCAGGCGAACGCCGACATCACCTTGACCGAGTCGGGCCGGCGCCCTGCCGCCAGTGCCTCGGCGCGGATCGCCCGCGTGTGGTCGGCGAGCTGCTCGACGGTGCCCGCGCCGATGAAGATCGCCTCGCCGTGGCGCCCGCCGAAGCTGCGACCCGCCGGTGAAGCGCCCGCCTGGAAGAGCACCGGCGAACCCTGCGGTGAGTACGCGGTGTTGCCGTAGCCGTGGGACCGGAAGTACGGGCCCTCGTGGGCGATGCGGTGCACCTTGGCGGGGTCGGCGAAGTGGCCGGCCTTGTCCTTCTGGAGCGCGTCGGGCTCCCAGGCGCCTTCCCACAGCTTGTAGACGACGTCCATGAAGTCGTCCGCCATGCGGTAGCGCTCGTCGTGGGCGACCATCGGGATGCCGAAGGCCGCGACCGCGGTCTCGGCGGTGCCCGTCGTGACGACGTTCCAGCCGATCCGGCCGCCGGAGAGCTGGTCGAGGCTCGCCATGCGCCGGGCGAAGGCGTAGGGCTGCTCGGTGAGGATCGAGCCCGTCATCACGAGACCGAGGTGCTCGGTCTGCGGCACCAGCGCCGCCCCCACGATCGCCGGGTCGAGGCGGGGCAGGTCGAGCCCCTCCACCGAGCAGATCTCGGGCCGGCTGCCGTTCACGTCCGCCCAGCCCCACGCGTCGGCGAGGAAGAGGAAGTCGAACTTCGCCTCCTCGCAGATGCGGGCGATGTCGCGCCAGTACCCGAGGGTGTCGAACAAATGCCGGGTGTTCTCGGGGTGCCGCCACGTCGCGGTGCCGGAATCGTTTGCCTGGGCGTTCTCGAAGAGCCCGAACCGGAGTTGCTTCATTTTCTTATTGCCTTTCAGCTGTTCACTGCCACTTGCCCGGAATGCTCACCGCGCCACGACGTCGCCGTCGCTCCACCAGAGCACGCGCTTGCGCACGACCGCGAGGAGGGCGACGAGCATGACGCCGAGCACGCAGAGGAGCGTGATGCTCGCCCATGTCACCGGGAGGTTCGCCTGTGCGGCCGACGTCGTGACGAGCGATCCGAGGCCCGCCTGCTGGCCCGCGGCGACGAACTCGGCAACCGCGGCGCCGACGACGGCGAGCGGCAGCGCGATCCGAAGACCGGCGAACACGTACGGCATGGAACCCGGGAACCGGAGGTCACGGAAGATCTCCCACCTGCTCGCGTGCAGGGTGCGCAGCACGTCGAGCGCCCTGACGTCGACGTCTCGCAAGCCCGCGAGCGAGTTCACGAGCATCGGGAAGAACACGACGAGCGCGGTGACGATGTACTTCGGCAGCATGCCGAAGCCGAACGCGACCACGAGGGCGGGCGCGATCGCGACGATCGGCGTGACCATCACGACCACGACGAGCGGCATCATCGCGCGTTCCATCAGGCGGAACTCCGCCATCACGACCGCGAGCAGGAAGCCGGCGACGATGCCGCTGGCGGCGCCGATCACGACCTCCTGGAGGGTGACCAGGAAGTTCGCCCAGTACATCGCCGGGTCGCCGGCGAGACTCGTCCAGATCGCGTCGAGCGTGGGGAGCACGTAGGGGTTGGTGATGGCGATGACCTGCCAGAGCAGGGCCGCGACCGCGAAGGTGACCGCGGTCGGCAGCCAGTTGCGCCAGTGCGCCCACTTCGGCAGCTTCCGCTGCTCCCGGCGCGCGACGCGGGCCTCCGCGAGCTCGACAGCGGTGATCGACGCGGTCGCGCCGATGGTGTTGATCTCAGTCATCTGGCCTGCTCCATCACGTCGTAGAGCGCCGATCGCACGACGCCCTCGAGGTCGCGGAACTCGTCGGTCGCGTAGGCCTCCACGGTCCGCGGTCGCGGGAGGTTCACGTCGATCACCTGGGCGATGCGGCCCGGATGCGCCGCCATCACGATGATCCGGTCGGAGAGCATGATCGCCTCGGGAACCGAGTGCGTGACGAAGAGCACCGCCTTGCGGTTCGACTGCCAGAACTCGAGGAGCCCCAGGCGCTGCTGGTCGCGATTCATCTCGTCGAGCGCGGAGAACGGCTCGTCCATGAGCAGGATGCTCGGGTCGAACGCGAATGCGCGCGCGATCGCCGCACGCTGCTGCATGCCGCCCGACAGCTGACCGGGGTACTTGTCGAGCGCCGCACCGAGGCCGAAGGAGGAGAGCAGCTCCCGGGGATCCCGCAGCGTGCGGCCCTCGTTCGCCTTGCGGTTCACGTTGATCGGGAGGCTCACGTTGTCGACCACCGTGCGCCACGGCAGCAGCGCCGGCGATTGCGGTACGAGTCCGATGAGCTTGTCGCGCGCGGCGGACCGCACGGTCTCGCCGTCGACGGTCACATTTCCCTCATCGGCGTCGACGAGCCCGGCGACGACCTTCAGCAGCGTCGACTTGCCGCATCCGCTCGGCCCGATGACCGAGACGAACTCGCCCATGCCGATCGTGAGGCTCACATCGTCGAGCACCTTCACGCGCTCGCCATCGGCGCCGAACGACTTGGACACGTTCGCGACCCGAACGCCGCCGGTCTGCACCGGCGCCTCGACGGTCGCCGCCGGCCCGGGCATCACTTGCCCGGCCAGACGAGCGTGTCGCCGTCGTAGAGCTCGGCGACGAGTTCGGTGTCCATCATGTCCTCGAGCGCCGGCAGGTCGGCGACGCCGCCGTACTGCTTCACGAGCTCGTACTCGGACTGCCACGCCTCGGCGGTCTGCACGCCGGGCGTGCCGCTCTCGCTGTCGCGGACCCAGCCGGACTCGACCGCCCACGTGCGCTCCTGCTGGTCCTTCGGGAACGCGGCACCCTGGTTGTTCTGCTCGGCGAGACCGCTGATCAGGTCGACGCACTCCGCGTCGTTGGCGAGGCAGTGCTCGAGCGCCTTGAGGCTCGCCCGCATGAAGTCGGAGGCGACCTCGCGGTGCTCGGCGAGGAATGCGGAGTTCACCTCCATCACGTTGTAGGTGCCGCCGACCTCGTAGTCGGCGGGGAGGAACTCGTTGAACGGCAAGCCGAGCGACTTCAGCTTCTCGGGCTGGTTCGAGGCGTACCCGACGATCGCGTCGACCTGGCCGCGGGTGACGACGGTCGGGTCGTAGTTCGTCATCTTCACGAGCTCGACCTTCGAGACGTCGACTCCGGCCTCGTCGAGCATCGCCGAGGCGACGGGCGTGAGGTTGATGAAGTACCCGAGCTTCTTGCCCTCGAGGTCCGTCAGGCTCTCGACGTTCTCGTTCGCGAAGATCGAGAACGGCGAGGTGTTGCCGTAGGTCGCCACCGCCGTGAGGTTGTGGCTGTTCGCCGCGGCGAGCATCACGTCGGATGCGGAGCCGAGGGCGGTGAACTGCGCCTGACCGGATGCCACGAGCTGCTGCCCGTTCGCCCCGGACGCGTTGATCTCCACATCGAGGCAGAGCGCGTCGAAGTAGCCGAGCTCCTCGGCGAGGAAGACGTCCATCTGCCCGGCGCTGGCGGAGTAGCCGTAGCCGGAGATGTAGGTGATGGTGCCGACGGCTTCGTTGCGTTCGCACGTCTGCTCGTCGACGATCACGTCGGCGCGTGCCGAACTGTTGGATGCGGTCGCGTCCGCCGCGCAGGCGCTGAGCGCCACGATCGCTGCGAGTGCACCGGCGCCGCCGGCGAACCGGCGCAGCGCCTTCATGTCGAGAAACTCCGCCATTGGATCTTTCCTTCCTGGGCCGTTCATCGTTGGATGGCTCATCGAAGGTTACATAATCAATCTTGACTGTGCAAACTTGGTCCAGAACTTGGGACGGATGGCTCGCTACGCACGCGAAGGCATCCCGTCGCGACCCGGGAGCGCCTTGCCGCCATTCGAAGGCAGCCCGCCACGCGGCCCATCGGGCGCGCTCTCCGCCGCCGGACGATCCTGCGATTCCCGGATTCCTGTGACTCGTCCCGCACATTCCCGGGATTCGCGGGGTGTCGCCCGCCCGCACATTCCCGGGATTCGCGGGGTGTCGCCCGCCAGCGCGGGTGTCGCCCGCCCGCACATTCCCGGGATTCGCGCGGTGTCGCCCGCCAGCAGGCTGCGTCAGCGGCGGCGGCATCAGCTGCGGCGGGCGTCCACGCTGCATGTCTCGTTCCGTTGAGGGTGCTTTTCGGCCAGATCCATGGCTGGCCGCGCAGCATCTGGCCGAAAAGCACCCCGAAGGGGTTCGAACGCGTCAGCGCGGGATGGGCACCTCGACGAGCTGCGGAGCGTCGATGCGGCCGGCGAGCGCCTCGTCGAGTTCCCCGCGGGTCGTCGCGCGCACGTAATCCCAGCCGTAGGCCGCCGCGAGGGCGGCGAGATCGACCCGCTGGGGCGTGTACTGCACGCGATCGAACGCCTCGGGCGGCGCCGTGCCGGCGACCTCGAGCGCGTCGAAGATCGTGCCGCCGCCGTCGTTGCCCACGATGACCTGGATCCTCGGCCGCGGCTCCCCCGCGCCGAGCAGCAGCGACCCGACGTCGTGGAGGAGCGTGAGGTCGCCGACGAGGGCGCGGGTGACGCCCGTGCGGGCCGAGGTGATGGGCGCGGAGGCATCCGTCGCCCGTTGCTCACCGGGAACCGCCGACTGGCTCGCGATCGCGATGCCCAGCGACGTGGCGACCGTGCCGTCGATGCCCGCGAGGCCGCGATTCGCGTGCACCGCGATGCGGCGGCCGGGCACGGCGCGGTCGGCGTCGCGGATGAGGCGGGATGCCCCGAACACGAGCCGGTCGTGCGGCCAGGTCGCCGCCCAGACGGCGTCGACGAGCATCCGCCGCGTGACCGGGGCGCGCATCGAGTCGAGCTGCGCGCGCATGTACTCGCGTTGCGCCGCGTAGTCGGACACGTGGCCGGTCTCGTCGATGCCACTGCGAACGGCGCCGCCCTGAGCCTGTCGGGCGCCGCCCTGAGCCTGTCGAAGGGATGCCCCGGACGGCAGCCCCGCATCCACGAGCGCCCGGCTCGCCTGCACCCATCGGCCGACCCACGCCGGGTCGTCGGTAGACGTCTGGCCCGGGGCGACGTGCACCGCGCGCTCGAAGCGCCCGACGCGATGGCCCGGGTTGAACCACTCGATGCCGGTGGGATCGACGGCGATCGTCTCGACGCCGTCGCGCTGCACGAGCGCCGGCACCTCGCGCGAGAGTGTCGGATGCCCGAACACGACGACGCGTTCCACGACGTCGCCGAACCCCGGCTCTCGGAGGAGCTCGCGGTAGGCGACGACGAGGTTCGGCCCGAAGTGGGCGCCGCTCGAGACCTCGGCCAGGAGCGGCCAGCCGCCCGCACGCGCGAACTCCTCGGCGGCCGGGCCGGCGCCCGCGCCCGCGACGACGACCGTGCGCGGCCCGGATTCGATGGGCGCGCCGTGCAGCTCGTCGGCGACCCGGACGGGGGCGGCAAAGCGGTCGGGGCCGGCGGATGCCGCGGCATCCGCTCGCTCGGACCGCGGAGCCTCGTCGAGCGCGATCACGGCCGAGAGCGGCTCCCGGTACTGGAGGTTCAGGTGCACGGGACCGGGACCGGGGTGCGGCGTCGGTTCGCCCGCGGCGTCGCGGCCGAGCGCCGCGGCAACGGCGTCGCGGGCGAGGCGCGTCGCGGCATCCGCTTCGCCGGGCTCGCCCTCGGGGGCGCCGATGTCGCGCTCGAGGCGCAGCGCGCCCGCGAAGATGCCCGGCTGCATGGTGGTCTGGTTCGAGCGGATGCCCCGGAGGTCGGCCGGCCGGTCGGCCGAGCAGACGATGAGCGGCACCCCCGAGTGATGCGCCTCGAGCACGGCGGGGTGCAGGTTCGCGACCGCGGTGCCCGATGTCGTCACGACGATCGCGGGGCGGCCGGACTCGACGGCGGTGCCCAGTGCGAGGAACGCCGCGCCCCGCTCGTCGATGCGCACGTGCAGGCGGATCGCGCCGACGCGCTCGAGCTCGGCGGCCGCGAGGGCGAGCGCCTGCGAGCGGGAGCCGGGTGCGACGACGACATCGCGCACCCCCTCGCGCACGAACGCGCTGAGCAGCGTCATCGCGGCGTCGCTCGCGGGGCTCCACCGGACGGCGGCCCGACGAGGCGCCGGGTCAGCCATTCGGTCGCCCGGCGGGGCCCGCCTCACCCGGCGCATCGGGAGCGTCGGGGTGCTTGTGCTCGGTGCCGAGCGTGTCTCCGGTGCCGAGCTGGTCGGCACCGAGCTGGTCGGCACCGCGCTGGTCGGCACCGCGCGGGCCGCTGCCGAGCGGGTCTCCGGATGCCGCGACCCCCGGGGCGCGGCCGGCCGCGTTGCCCTTGGTGCCGGGGCCCTCGATCTGCCGCGGCTCGTCGGCGTCGAGCTCGGCCAGCTCCTGCTCCATGCGGCGGATGCGCTCGTCTTGCGCGGCATCCTCGCGCAACCGGCGCAGGAACTCGACGTCGTCGTCGGGGGCGACCGTGCGCCCACCGCGTGTCGCGCCGATGCGGTTCGCGCGGCCCCGGCCGATGATGAACCAGAGCAGCCCGCCGATGATGGGCACGAAGATGATGACCACGATCCACCAGGCACGGCGCAGGCCCCGGATGCGCGTGCGGTCGAAGAACGCGCAGTCGGCGACGGCGTAGATCGTGAAGATCACGGCGGCGACGCCGAGTCCGAAGAGCAGCCGGGCCATATCCTCAGTGTAGGCGCGTCCGCGTGCACGGCGGCTGTGAGTGGCTGGGAGACGCTGTGCGACCGCCCAGCGACTCCGACCTACACTGTCAGGGTGAAATCCGTGCCTGTCTGGATCTGGTACACCGTGCTGCGCATCGTGCTGTTCGCGGTGCCGCTCGCCGTGCTGCTGGTCGCGGGCGTGAACCCGTGGGTCTCGACCGCGGTCGCCGCCGTGTTCGGCCTGAGCGCGTCGCTGATCTTCCTGCGCCGCCCGCGCGAACAGATCGCGACCGACCTCTATGCCGCCCGCCACCGCGAGGAGCCCGTCGTGCGGGCCGACGACGAGGAAGAGGATGCCGCGGTCGACGCACGGGATCCGGAGCGTCGCGAGCCGTAGCCTGGCCCGCGCTCAGAGCGCGAACGCCAGCCCGAGCCCGATTCCGTAGGCGAGCGCCGTGAGGCTCGCGAGCTGCAGCGCCGTCAGGAGCTCGCGCGCCGTCTTCGCCCACAGCGTGATGACGCACGCGGGCAACGCCAGGAGCAGCGCGAACTGCACGAGGAGCGCCGTCGGATAGAACAGTGCAAAGAACCCGGCGATCGCGAACGGCACGAGCATGAAGACCGTGAACAGGATGCGCCCGCCGAGCGGCCCGATCAGCACCGCGAGCGTGCGCTTGCCGGCCACCCTGTCTTGCCTGACGTCGCGGAGGTTGTTCGCCATGAGCACCGCGCACGCGAGAAGTCCCACGCCGACGCCGCCGAGCCACGCCTCGAGGTTCACCGTGAGCGCCTGCACGTATGCCGATCCCGCGGTGGCGACGAGGCCGAAGAACACGAACACGAACAGCTCGCCGAGGCCGTGATAGCCATATGGCCGCTTTCCGCCCGTGTAGAACCAGGCGGCGATGATCGCCACCGCGCCGACGGCAAGCAGCCACCACTGGCCGGTGACCACGGTGAGTGCGAGTCCTGCGATCGCGGCGAGCGCGAAGAAGCTGAGCGCGACGGCCAGCACCTGCCTCGGCTTCGCCGCCCCCGACCCCGTGAGGCGCGCGGGGCCGACGCGGTGATCGTCGGTGCCGCGCACCCCGTCGGAGTAGTCGTTCGCGTAATTCACGGCGATCTGCAGCGCCAGCGCGACGACCAGCGCCAGCAGTGCGCGGGCCGGATGCCACGGGCCGTCGGCGATCGCGACGACGCCCGCTCCCGTGCCGAGCGCGACCGGGGCGATCGCGAGCGGCAGGGTGCGCAGGCGTGCGCCGGCAACCCAGTCGGCCGCCGTCGCGGGACCGCGGGCCGCAGACGGGCCGGCCGCCGCCTTCGCGGGGTTGCCCGAACGGCCGCGCGCGGCGGCGCGGTTCACGTCGGCGGGGTCGATGCGCTGGTGCTTCGGGCGTGCCACGCACCCATGCTAGTTCGATGCCCGATTGTGGCTATAATCGACGTATGGCTGTAGCCACTTCTGAATCGAGGGTGGGCGTCCGCGACCTCCGCGACGCGCTGAGTCGCCATCTCGCCCGAGTCCGTGCGGGCGAGACCGTCATCGTCACCGACCACGGCCGGCCGATCGCTCGGCTCGTGCCCTACGAGACAGTGTCGCCGCTCGAGCGGATGATCGCCGAGGGGTTCGCCCGCCCGCCGTTGCGCCCGAGGGCAGCTCTCCCTGCTCCGATCACGGCCGCGGGCACCGTCTCCGACCTCATCGCCGAGCAACGGCGGTGATCGCCTACCTCGATACTTCGGCGATCGTGCCATTGATCATCGACGAGCCCACCTCCGCCCGATGCCAACGCGCGTGGCTCGCATCAGACGAGGTCGTCGTGAGTCTGCTCGCGTACGTCGAAGTGGCGGCCGCGCTCGCCCGCGCCGAGCGCATGGGCCGACTCGATGCGAACCAGCATCGTGATGCGATGGTCGCGCTCGAGCACGTCTGGGCGGCGGTCGCGGTTGTCGAACCTCGCGAAGAGACTGTGCTGCACGCAGCATCGCTGAGTCGCCGATTCGGACTCCGCGGGTACGATGCCGTGCACTGCGCAACCGCTGTCGAGACGTCGAGTGACGACTTCGTCGCCGTCAGCGGCGACCGGGATCTGATCGCCGCCTGGCGCGATCTCGGCCTCGCGACGATCGACACGACGAGCGTCTGACTCGATCGCAGCCCGCGATGTCTCGCGACGGCTTACCTCAGCGGACGTCCTTGACGGCGTCGAGGTAGCGGGCCACGACCTCGAGCTCGTCGCGCGTGAACCGATCGTGCACGCGCTGCATGCCTGCGAGAACCCCGACGTACGGGTCGTCGTCCCCCCCGCCGCCGGCGTTCGGCAGTGCGTCGGGGAGGGCGCGCACGACCACCCGGCGCCGATCGTTCGGGTCGGTCGTGCGTTCGATGTAGCCGTGCCTCTCGAGCCGGTCGAGCACCCGCGTCGTCGTGCTGGTGGGCAGCTCGGTCAGCCGGCTCACCTCCCCTGCGGCGATCGGCCCCCCGCTCCGGGCGATGAAGCCGAGCGCCTGCAGGTCGACGACGTTGAGCCCGAGCGAGCGGGCGATGCGTTCGTTGGTCATCACCGAGGAGGCGATCACGAGCTGGAAGAGCTCGATGATGCGACCGGCGACTTCGGCCTTGCTTGACATCGTCGATCCGACTCCTTATTGTTCCCAATATGGGATTATCCCACATTGCAACTATTCCAACTCGGAAACACCACAAGCCTACGAAAGGACGACGAGCATGACCAGCACCCCGCGCCGCGGGCTCGCCATCGGCATCCTCCTCTTCGCCTCGTTCATGGATCTGCTCGACGTCACCATCGTGCAGGTCGCCCTGCCGTCGATCGGCGCCGACCTCGAGGCATCCGACGCCCAGCTCGAGTGGATCGTGAGCGGCTACATGCTCGCCTTCGCCGTCGCCCTCATCACGGGCGGCCGACTGGGCGACCTCTACGGCCGGCGTCGCATCTTCCTCGTCGGCGTCGCCGGATTCACCCTCACGTCGGCTGCCGCCGCCGCCGCGTGGTCGGGCGACGTGCTCGTGGCCACCCGCATCGCCCAGGGCCTGTTCGCCGCACTCATGGTGCCGCAGCTCCTCGCGTCGGTGCAGGCGCTGTTCAGCCCGCGCGAGCGCGCCCCGATGTTCGGGCTCATCGGCGGCGTCGCCGGGCTCGCCGCCGTCGCCGGCCCGGTGCTCGGCGGCTGGCTCGTCGACGCCGACCTCTGGGGGCTGGGCTGGCGGAGCGTGTTCCTCATCAACATCCCCGTGGGCGTCGTGATCTTCGCGCTCGCCGCCCGGTTCGTGCCCGAGACCCGTTCGCCGCGGCCCATGCGGCTCGACCTGCCCGGCGTGGTCCTGATCAGCGCAGTGGTGCTCGCGCTCCTGGCGCCGCTCGTCGAGGGCCATTCACTCGGCTGGCCCGCCTGGCTCTGGATCCCCGTCACCGCCGGCGCCCTGCTGCTGGTCGTGTTCGTCGCGTACGAACGCCGGCGCATGCGCCGCGATGGTTCGGCTCTGCTGCCGATGCCGCTGTTCGCCGATCGGGGCTTCTCCGCCGGCATCGTCGCGCAGGCCGCGTTCCAGGGTGCGCTCAACGCGTTCACCCTGCCGTTCATCATCTACCTGCAGGTCGCCCTCGGTTTCGACGCGCTGACCGCCGGGCTGAACCTCCTCGCGTTCAGCCTCGGCGCGTTGGTCGGCACGGGGGCGGTGATCCCGCTCGTTGCCCGCATCGGCAAGTACCTGGTGACGGCCGGCGCGATGGTCCTCGCCGCGGGCATGATCTGGGTCTTCGCCATCGTCGCCGGCACCGGCCCGGCGTTCACCGGATGGGCGGCGGTCTGGCCGATGCTGCTGGCAGGATTCGGCTTGGCGCTGCTCATCATCCCGCTCGTGGATGTCGCGCTCGCCACCGTGCCGGTCGCCGATGCGGGCGCGGCATCCGGTGCCTACAGCACCTTCCAGCAGCTCGGCGCGGCCGCCGGAGTCGCCGTGTCGACGACGGTGTTCTTCACGATCGTCGGCGACGACTGGAGCCGCGCGCACGTGCTCGACGCCCTGCAGGCATCGGTGCAGGTGGCGGTCGCCGGCCTCGCGATCGCGGCGCTGGCGAGCCTCTTCCTTCCGAGCCGCGCCCGGGTGCAGGCGCATCTGGAGGAGGCCCGACGGCTCGCCGAGGCCGACGCGGAGGCGGATGCCCCGGCGCCGGTGTACTCGGGCTGACGCACGCCTGCGTCGGTTGATACCGACCCGCCCCGGCCTGCCGGCCCTGTCGCGTCGCGACCACGACACTGATGCCACCTGGGCATCAGTGTCGTGGTCGCGTCGCGTGGCTATGACTGACCGTCGCGCACGAGCTCGTGGAGTGCGCGGCGGTCGGGCTTGCCCGAGGCGAGCCGCGGCATCCGCTCGACGAGCACGACTCGCGCCGGGCGGGCCGCCGGCGGAAGGCCCGCCGCGTCGGTCGCCACGGCGAGCGCGTCGAGGGCAGCGGATGCCGCGGCATCCGTCGCCTCGACCACCACCGCCGCCCGCTCGCCCCACTCGGCATCGGCGACGCGCACGACCGCGGCATCCGCGAAGCCCGGAACCGCGCGGACCGCCCGCTCGACCTCGCCGAGCACCACCTTGATGCCGCCCGAGATGATCACGTCGTCGGCGCGTCCGCGGATGTGCAGCACCCCGTCGTGGGCGAGCTCGCCGAGGTCGCGGGTGCGGTACCAGCGGGTGCCGTCGGCGTCGGTCGTGAAGGCGGCGGCGGTGCGCTCGTCGTCGCCGAGGTAGCCGTCGGCGAGCGTCGGGCCGCCGAGCTCGACCTCGCCGCGCCGCCCTGAGCCTGTCGAAGGGTCGGCGATGCGCACCCGCACGCCGGGCAGCGGGCGTCCGTCGTAGACGCATCCGCCCGCGGTCTCGCTCGAGCCGTACGTGCGCGTCACCCGCACCCCGAGCGTGTCTGCGGCGACGACGAGCGACGGCGACGCGGACTGACCGCCGAGCAGGACGCGGTCGAACCCGCGCAGCGCCTCGGCGATCGCACGGTCGTCGCGCGCCGCCTCGACGAGCCGGGCCAGCTGCACGGGCACGAGCGACGCGAATCGGAGGCCGACGGGATCGAGCCGAGCGGATGCCGCTGCGAACGCCGCCGGGTCGAAGCGGTCGCCCTCGAGCACGACCGGCTCGGTGCCCGCGACGATCGATCGCACGAGCACCTGGGCGCCGGCGATGTAGTGCGCCGGGAGGGCGAGGAGCCACTGCCCGGGTCCGTCGAGCGCGGTCTCGGTGGCGGCGGCGCTCGCGCGCAAGGCGGCCGCCGAGAGCAGCACGCGCTTCGGGGCATCCGTCGACCCGCTCGTCTCGACGACGAGCGCGACGTCGTCGCCGACCTCGCTCGCGCCGTCACTCGCGCCCTCACTCCCGAGACCGCCGCCGCGTTCCGGGGGTGGGTTGCGGCCATCCACGCCGCCGCTCACATCCACCGGTGGCCGAAACCCACCCCCGGAGTGAATTCGGGGGGCGGATTGGGTTCTGGGGGCAGAGGAAACTCGCGGGGCGGACGTCGCAGTCGCACGGGGCGGAGCTTCGCCGGGGACGGGCCACACGGCGGGGCCGCCGTCGAGCGCGACGCGAAGCGCGTGAGTCAACGCCGGGACATCCGACGCCGAAACCCGCACGAGCGGTTTCATCGCGCGCACCGGACCGAGAGGCTCAGAAGTGCCACGGGTACGGGCCCCAGTCGGGATCGCGCTTCTCGAGGAACGCGTCGCGCCCCTCGACGGCCTCATCGGTGCCGTAGGCGAGCCGCGTCGCCTCCCCCGCGAAGACCTGCTGACCGACCATGCCGTCGTCGACGGCGTTGAACGCGAACTTCAGCATGCGGATCGCCGTCGGCGACTTCGTGAGGATCGTACGGGCCGCGGCGATCGCTTCGCGCTCGAGCTCGGCGTGCGGCACGACCCGGTTCACGGCGCCCATCTCGTAGGCGCGCTCGGCCGAGTACTCCTCCGCGAGGAAGAACACCTCACGGGCGAACTTCTGCCCGATCTGGCGCGCGAAGTAGGCCGACCCGTATCCGGCGTCGAAGCTGCCGACATCGGCATCCGTCTGCTTGAAGCGGCCGTGCTCCCGACTGGCGATCGTGAGGTCGCAGACGACGTGCAGCGAGTGTCCGCCGCCTGCCGCCCAGCCGGACACGACCGCGATGACGACCTTCGGCATGAAGCGGATGAGCCGCTGCACCTCGAGGATGTGCAGGCGGCCGAGACCCGCTGAGGTCGATGAGCCTGTCGAAGCGCCCCCGGCGGGGTTGCTCCCTTCGGCGGGCTCAGGGAGCGACCCTTCGTACTTGTACCCGTCGCGCCCGCGGATGCGCTGGTCGCCGCCCGAGCAGAACGCCCAGCCGCCGTCCTTCCTACTCGGGCCGTTGCCGGTGAGCAGCACGACGCCGATGCGGGGGTTCGTGCGCGCGTCCTCGAGGGCGCGATAGAGCTCGTCGACCGTGTGCGGGCGGAACGCGTTGCGCACCTCGGGCCGGTCGAACGCGATGCGTGCGATCCGTCCGTCGCGCGAGTGGTGGTACGTGATGTCGGTGAGCGCCTGTCCGAGACCGGCGGCTGATCCGGTGACGGATGCCGCGGCATCCGTCCACTCGCTCGCATCGAACAGTTCGGAGACCTCGCGTGCCATGCGCCAAGCCTATTCCCGCGCCCCGGGCCCGACCGTGCCACGATGATCACGTGACCGACGACGCCGCGCCCGCCCGCACGCTCCTTCCCCCGCTCGCCGACCTGGTCGCCACTGCGCGGGTCGTGGCGCTCCCTCTCGTGACGCGGTTCCGCGGCATCGACGTGCGCGAGGCGCTGCTGTTCGAGGGGCCCGAGGGGTGGACGGAGTTCTCGCCGTTCACCGAGTACGACGACCACGAGGCAGCCGTCTGGTTGGCCGCCGCGATCGAGTACGGCTGGAACGCACCGCCGCCCGCCGTGCGCGACCGGATCCCCGTGAATGCGACCGTGCCGGCCGTCGACCCCGACAGCGTCGGCGCGGTGCTCGACCGGTTTCCCGGATGCCGCACGGCGAAGGTGAAGGTCGCGAGCGCCGACGGCACGCTCGCCGAGGATGTCGCCCGCGTGCGCGCCGTGCGCGAGGTGGTCGGGCCCGAGGGGCGCATCCGCGTGGACGCGAACGGGGGCTGGAACGTCGACGAGGCCGAGCACGCCATCCACGCCCTCGCGCAGTTCGATCTCGAATACGTCGAGCAGCCGTGCCCCACCGTCGACGAGCTCGCCGAGATCCGCCTGCGCACGAAGTACATGGGCATCCCGATCGCCGCCGACGAGAGCGTGCGCCGCGCGGATGACCCGCTCGCCGTCGCCGGGGCGGGCGCCGCCGACCTGCTCGTGATCAAGGCGCAGCCGCTCGGCGGCATCCGCCGGGCGCTGGGGATCGTCGAACAGGCCGGGTTGCCGGTGGTGGTGTCGAGCGCACTCGACACGAGCGTCGGGCTCGCGATGGGCGCGCAGCTCGCGGCATCCGTTCCCGAACTCGAGTACGACTGCGGCCTCGGCACGGCGTCGCTGCTGGCGGCGGATGTCACGCGCTCGCCGCTTCTCCCCGATGGCGGGTCGATCGAGGTGCGCCGGGTGCTTCCCGACCCCGAGCTGCTCGATCGATACACGGCACCACCCGAGCGCGTCGAGTGGTGGATCGAGCGGATGGGGCGGGTGCACGCGGTCCTCACCGCACGGGCGGTCGAGTAGCGACCTCCTCGACCGCCCGGGGGCGGGCTACCAGATCAGGATGGGCACCGGGAACGACGTCGAGTCGCCGTAGCCCTCTCCGCCGTCGAACGACGCCCGGATGATGTGCAGTCCCCGGCTCAGCTTCGGCAGCTTGACGGCGATGCGTCCCCGATCACTCTCGGCGAGCTCGACGGTGGCGATCACCGTGCTTCCGTCGGTGATCGTGACGGTGCCCTGGGGCCTCGAGCCGTCCAGCGCGAACACCCCGCCGACGTACGTCACCGCCGCGCCGGCCCTCGCGATGAGCTTGTTCGGGGCACCGATCGTGAGCGTGGCCACCGCCGGGGGCGCCTGCTCGTCGACCAGCACCGCCACCGAACGTGCGGGCACGGTGACCGACCCGGTCGCGGCATCCCACGTGGTGCCCTTGACGACCGCATCGGCACCGTCCGCCTGCGCAGCGGTCAGCGCGAACTCGCGACCCGCGAGCCCGTCGACCTGCTCGGTGATCGCCGACGGCGACGCGTTGAACACGACCAGCGCACCGTCGAGCTCGGGGTCGACGTCCGCGCCCACGAGGTCGTCGATCTGCATCACGATGAGGCCCGGCGTGGCATCCGGTCCGCTGTTCGGGAACGACACCTTCTCGTCGATCAGCGCGGCCGAGCCGAGCTGCAGCAGGTCGACCTCGTCGCGCACCCGCAGCAGGTCGAGAGCGGATGCCTCGGCGGTCGCCATGTCGGCCGCGGTCGGCTTCAGCGCGGGGTTCGCGAGCAGCGGCGCCATGATCGGCCACTTGCCCTCGTTGTCGGCCGCGGGCGGCAAACCCGACCCGAAGGTCGACTCCTGACCGGTCCAGTCGATGCGGTTGAACCAGTCGCCCGAGTTGTAGCTGTTCCGGTCGAGCGACTTCGAGCGCAGCAGTTCGGTGCCCGCGTGCCAGAACGAGGGCGACTGCGACAGCGTCACGGTCGCGAGCGACAGCGTGTTCATGCGCACCCGGTCGGCCATCGACGTGTCGGTCGGCAGCTTGAACACCGACAGGTCGTAGAGCGTCTCGTTGTCGTGCGCGTCGACGTAGTTGATCACCTCGTCGGGCTGGTCGGCGTAGCCGGCCGGCGATCCGCGGTAGTCGAGCTGGTCGCCGCGCATGATCTGCCCCGAGGCATCCGTCAACTCGTAGGCACGCAGGTTGCCCACGAGACCGAGCTTCACCAGGTCGGTCTGGTGCGCCAGGTCGGCGAGCGCCTGATCGGGCGTGCCGTTGATGGGGTCGCCGTTCGGGTCGGTGCCGAGGCCCGTGCCGTAGCCCTGCACGAACGTCGAGCTCCCGTCGACCGGACTGCCGCCGTGCACCGCGTCGCGCAGTCGGTCGTTGAAGGTGCCGATGCCGGTGCCGCCGAGCTGCCCCTGCGTCGCCTGCTCGAACAGGGCGTTGTTTGCGACCTCGCCGAAGTTCCAGCCCTCGCCGTAGAGGTAGATCGCCTTCCCGTCGACCCCGTCGTTCTCGAGGGTGAGCTCGTCGAGGGCGGCCCGCACCGCGAGCATGTTGGCCTTCGAGTGGTGGCCCATCAGGTCGAAGCGGAACCCGTCGACCTTGTACTCCTTCGCCCACAGCACAACGGAGTCGACCATGAGCTTCTGGGCGACCTCGTGCTCGGTGGCGATGTTCTGGCAGCACGTCGAGGTCTCGACGGCGCCGACCGAATTCAGGCGCTGGTAGTAACCGGGCACGATTCTGTCGAGCACCGACTTCTCCCCCTGGCCGGATGCCGCGGTGTGGTTGTACACCTCGTCGAGCACGACCTGCAGGCCCATGCCGTGCAGCGCGCCCACCATCTCGCGGAACTCTCCCACACGCGCGGCGCCGTTCGGATCGACCGCGTAGGAGCCCTCGGGCGCCTGGAAGTGGAACGGGTCGTAGCCCCAGTTGAAGCCGTCGAGGTCGCGGATCGCGTTGATGCATGCCTGCTGCTCGGCCGACGCGGGACCGAACGACGCGAGATCGCAGTCGGGCGTCGCCTGCGCGGCGCGGTTCTCCTCGATCGTCGCGATGTCGAACGTCGGCAGCAGGTGCACCGTGTTGATGCCGGCCTCGGCGAGCTGCTCGAGCTGCGCGGTGCCGGCGCTGTCGCGCGTGAAGGCGCGGTAGGTGCCGCGCTCGGCCTCTGGCACGGTCTCGTCGGTGATCGAGAAGTCGCGCACGTGCAGCTCGTAGATCGCCCGGTCGACGGGACGCTCGATCACGGGAGCGGGCGTCTCCACCCACTGCTCGGGCTCGATCGACGGGTCGTCGAGGTCGACGACGACCGAGCGTGCCGAGTTCGTCGTGAGCGCGATCGAGTACGGGTCGGTCACCGAGTTGGTCTCGATCGCCCCGGTCGTCGGCGCGTACACCTCCAGCGCCCAGCGGTACTCGTCGCCCGCGGTGAGGCCGTCGACGCTCCAGGTGCCGTCGGCGGCGTCGAATGCCGCCGCGATCACCTCGGGGTCACCGGATGACCCGGCGCTCCACCTCTCGAGTGACACCGCCTGCGCGGTCGGCGCCCACAGCGCGAGACTCGCGGCGTCGCCCTCCCAGCTGACGCCGAGCGGCACGGATGCCACGGCGTCGGCGTAGAGGTCGTCGAGCATGCCCGGCAGCTGCACGCCGGTGAAGGCGCTGAGCGCATCGTCGCCGGTTGAGCTCGTCGAAACCCGCTGCGCCACTGCGAGCTGCTCGGTGAGGAGCTCCTGCACCCCGGCACGGTCGAGTCCGACCGGGTGCAGGGCGAGGAATCCCTCGAGCGCCGGGAACGTCGCCAGCTGCTCGTCGGTGAGCCCCTCCGGGTCGAATTCGAGCTCGACGGGCTCGCCACCACCCGTGACCGCGCCCTCGGCGACGGCGAGTGCGGCTTCCGCCGAGTGCTCGAGCGTCCACGTGGCATCCGTCGCCTCGGCACCGTCGAGCAGGTCGGCCGGCCAGGCGAGCGTCTGCTCGTCGATCCAGTGCGCCCGCGATTGGCCGACACCCGCGAGCGGCGGGTCGGTCACCACGATCTCGAGCACGTAGGTGGCGAGCGTGTACCGGAACTCGACGAGCTTGCCGGTCGTCGCGGTGAACGTGTAGTTCGGGCCGCCGGGAACGCCCCCGACGCCGTAGTTCTCGTCCCAGCTCTGCCCGTGCGCGACCTTCACCTCGTACGATCCGGTCGGGATCGCGTCGGTCGACCACGTGGAGACGCCGTCCTTGTCGCCGTCCTGCATGAGCGACGCGAGGCAGTCGGGCTGCCAGTCCCCGGGGCATCCGACCTCGGACTGGAAGCTGCCGGGCAGCGTCACGACCGGGCCCTCGGCGGTGGATGAGACGACCTTCGTGTCGGGGTTCCAGAAGAACGTGATCGGGCCGCCGGGGTGCGAGTACGTCACGTTCGGGCCGTTCTGCTCGCCGTTCACGCCGTAGTTCACATCCCAGCTGCCGTTGATCGCAACCTTGTACTCGTGGTCGCCGGCGGGCACGTCGAAGGTGCCGGTGTAGACGCCGTCGGCGCGCAGCGTGAGCTTCGCGACCTCGCAGCCAGGCGCCCAGTCGCCGGCGCAGCCCATCTCGGAATTGTGCGATCCGGGCACGGTCACGAGGTCGATCGGCTGCTCGGGCTCCTCCTCGTCGGCGAGGTTCACGGCGTTGCCGACCGACGCGTAGGTGCTCGCCGCCGAGCGGTTGCCGGCCGCGTCGGTCGAGATCGCGCGGTACTCGATGAGCGTGCCCTTCGCCAGCCCGGCGGTGTCATGGAAGACGCGGGGGCTCGTGTCCTCGGCGGTGCCGAGCGCGTGCCAGGCATCGTCGCTGGTCGCGCCGGCGACGCGCCAGGCGAAGCTCGTCTCCTGCCAGGTCGCGTCGTCGACGTCGGCGGCGACCGGGGTCACGCCGGTCACGCCGTCGCCCGCTGCGGGAGTCGCCACCGAGATGGCGGATGCCGCGTCGGGCGCGCTGACCGTGCGGTCGGCCTTCAGCACCACGGCGCCGAGCGCCGGCACGGTGACGGATGCCACGCCGTCGGCGTCGGCCGTCACGCTCGACGGTCCCTGAGCCTGTCGAAGGGACTCATACAGCACCGTGAACACGCCGCCGTCGGTGAGGGTCGGGATGTCGACCGTGCGCGACTCGTTCGCGTTGTTCGCCGCCACCAGGTGTTCGACCTGCTCGGTGCGGTCGACCCGACTGAACGCGTAGACGCCGGCCCCGTTGTCGACATGGCGCTCGATCTGCGCGCCGGTCGAGAGCGCGGGGTGCGCCTCGCGGAGGGCGGCGAGTGCGGCGATGTGCTCGTAGAGCGGGGCATCCGTGCCGAAGCGGTCGACGCTGCCCGCCGTCTCGCCGGTGACGAGCGGCTGGTTCTGATACTCGGCCACCTGGCTCGCGAAGAGCGTCTGACGTGCGTCCTTGTCGCCGCCGGTGCCGGCGAAGCCCTGCTCGTCGCCGTAGTAGACCACGGGCTGGCCCCGCGTGAGGAAGAGCAGCTCGTGCGCGAGCTCGTCACGCTGCAGCGGGGCATCCGTCGACTGCAGGAAGTGGCCGACGCGACCCATGTCGTGATTGCCGAGGAAGGTCGGCAGCGCCGTTGCCGATGAGTCGGGCGTCGTGTAGTAGTCGTCGCCCGCGAACAGGGACTGCAGGTTCTTCGCCGAGTTGCCGGCCGCGAAGCTCACCGCCTGCGACTGGAACGTGAAGTCGAGCACCGAGTTCATGTCGGTCTTGCGCACATAGGGGCTGAGCTTCACCGGGTCGGCGTCGTAGACCTCGCCGAACATGAAGAAGTCGGGCTTGCCGGCGGCGTGCGCGTAGTCGAGCACCTCGGTCGACCACTGCTCCCAGAACTCGAAGTTCACGTGCTTGGCCGTGTCGATGCGGAAGCCGTCGATGCCGAGGTCGATCCACTGCTGGTACACGTCGACGAAGCCGTCGACGACGGTCGGGTGCTCGGTCATCAGGTCGTCGAGGCCGACGAAGTCGCCGAACGTGACCGATTCGCCCTCCCACGTCGAGTCGCCGCGGTTGTGGTACAGCGTGGGGTCGTTGAGCCAGGCCGGGACCTTGAGGTCGGCGTCCTCTGGCGCGATCACGGGCGTGTAGGGGAAGCTCGTCTCGGCGTCGAGGGCCGGAAAGTCGGCGCCCGTATCGCCGTCGGCGTAGTCGGCCGGGTCGAACGCATCGCCGTCGGCGTCGCGGTAGGGCTCGGTGGCCTGGTCGATGTACGAGTACCGGCCCTCTTCGTAGTCGATGACGTCGGCGGTGTGGTTCGTGATGATGTCGAAGTAGACCTTGATGCCCTTGGCGTGGGCCTCGGCGATGAGCGCCTCGAGTTCGGCGTTCGAGCCGAGATGCGGGTCGATCCGGGTGAAGTCGGTGATCCAGTAGCCGTGGTAGCCGGCGCTCGCGTTCGCGCCCTCTCCCTGTACCGGGCGGTTCTCGAAACTCGGCGTGAGCCAGATCGCCGTGGTGCCGAGGCCGTCGATGTAGTCGAGCTGTTCGCGCAGGCCCGCAAGGTCGCCGCCGTTGTAGAAGCCCTTGTCGGTGGGGTCGAAGCCCGTCGTGAGGCGGTCGCCGGTGAGCCCGCCCTCGTCGTTGGCGATGTCGCCGTTCGCGAAGCGGTCGGTCATCACGAAGTAGAACACCTCGTCGCTGCCGGGCTGGCGCACGGGGTCGGCGACGAGCGCGGCGTCGGATGCCTCGTCGTAGGCGCCGCGCAGCGTCGCATCGGTCGCCTCGAGGCCGACGCGCTTCAGGATGTCGTCGAACACGACGCGCACCGGGGTGTCGCCGGCGACCGTGAGCGGGATGTTGTCTCCGTCGCCATTCAGGCCGTAGGCCTCGTCCCAGGTGTCGTTCACGGCGACCTTGTACTCCCAGGTGCCCGCCGGGACCGTGAACTCGGCCGAGTAGACGCCCGGCGTGGCCGTGGAGTGCAGGTCGGTCGCCTCGCAGGCCGGGGCCCAGTCCTCGGCGCAGCCGAGCTCGGACTGCAGTGAGCCGACGAGGGCGAAGGTGCGCGGCTCCTCCGCCGCTGCCGCGACCGCGAGGCCCGGAACGAATGCGATGGCGGATGCCGCGAGGGCACCCGCCACTGCCGAAGCGAACCACCTGCGAGCGCGCGCGCGTTGCGTCATCCTTGACTCCCGATTCCCGGCACGACCCCGTGCCACCGACACTGTGGGCGACGCTAGCAGCGGCGCGCGTGAAATTGCAAGCGCTTGCAAGATCTGATGTCGCTGGTTCTCTGCGCATCTCGGAACGTCGTCACGTCAGGCCATCCGGCCGATCCACACCGTGGAAACGCTGTCAACATGTGCCACCCGGTCGGTGCGTCGCCGAGTGCCCACGTCGCCGCATCGCCCTCGCCACATCGCCCTCACAGCTTCGCCCTCACCGCCTCACCCGTGCCACCTCACCCCCGCCGCCGTACCGATTCCCGTGTTCCCGCGGGTCCGCCCGCAGAAACCCGGGATTCGAGATGTCGTACGATGCCGCGCCCCGTCGCCATCCGCCCGATTCCCGTGTTCGTGCGGGTGCGCCCGCAGAAACCCGGGACTCGCGATGTCGCACGATGCCGTGCCCCCGTCGCCACCCGCCCGATTCCCGTGTTCGTGCGGGTACGCCCGCAGAAACCCGGGGACTCGCGATGTCGCACGATGCCGTGCCCCCGTCGCCACCCGCCCGATTCCCGTGTTCGTGCGGGTCCGCCCGCAGAAACCCGGGATTCGAGAAATCGCACGATGCCGCGCCCCGTCGCCATCCGCCCGATTCCCGTCTTCATGCTGGTGCGCCAGCAGAAACCCGGGACTCGTGATGTCGCACGATGCCGTGCCCCCGCCGCACCTACCGATTCCCGTGTTCATGCGGGTCCGCCCGCAGAAACCCGGGACTCGCGAAACCGGTGCGTTCGGGTGGCAATGAACTCGGGGATCACGTGCCAAGCCGGCCGACCGACGGGGACCGCCGGATTCACAAGAGCCGGGTTCACAAGAGCCGGGTTCACAAGAGCCGGGCTCACAAGAGCCGGGTTCACAAGAGCCGGGCTCACAAGAGCCGGGCTCACACGAGCGGGCTCACAGGAGCCGGCTCACAAGAGCCGGCCGACGGCCACGCTGCTGAAGCGCTCGTCGCGCAGGCGCTCGGCCGCGACACGCCGCTCATGCAGCTCGGCCAGGACCTCTCGGCTGTGACGCTGCTCGTCAGCCCTGCTCCACGCGACCAGTCGCATACCGACCCGCTGGGCCAGACCGGCGAGACCGCGAGCCGCGTGGCCGCCGACCTCGGGCGCCGGGGCGGTCGTGCTCATGGAGAATGCGGTGTCCATGATGATCCTTCTTCGGTGCAGGGCCCGCCGTGTGCGAACCGTGAAACCAGTCCAGCGCCACAGGGGGTTCCGCCTCATCGGCGACGGGTACCGAGATCAGCCGCCCGGACTACCGAGATCTCCGCGGCTCACGCCGAGAGCACGCCGAGCTCGCGCGCGGCACGGACGGCGTCCAGTCGCGAGGCCACCCCGAGCTTGGTGAGCACCGCGGCGACATGGCTGTCGACCGTGCGCACCGACACGACGAGCCGCTCGGCGATCTCGGCGTTCGTCAGGCCCTCGGCGAGGAGCCGCAGCACGTCGACCTGCCGGTCGGTCAGGCCCTCGGGGTTGCGCCGAGTCGGCTTCGACGGCCCGCGCGGGATGCTGCGCACCCCACGGTCGCGGAGGTCCGCACGCACCCGTCTCGCGAGCGGTATCGCACCGATGCGATCGAGGATCGCGACCGCCGCGAGCAGGTCGGCCTCGTGCGGGCTCTCGGCCAGCGCGGATGCCTCGTGGTAGGGGCATCCGATCGACCGCCAGATCTCGGCGGCACGCTTCCAGTCCCCCCGTGCCTGGACGGCGAACGGGTGATCGCCTTCCGGCACCGCCACCTTCTCGCCCGCCCGACGGAGCAGCGACGCGAGCTCGGCCTGCAGGTTGACGTCGTGCAGTCGCACCGACTCGTCGTACGCGGGCCGGGCGATCGTGCGTACGGAGCCGAGGTCTCCTCGCAGCAGCGCGGCCTCGGCGAGCGCCGCCGCAGCCGGGCCCGTGCGTTGCAGCTCGCCGAGGCGCTCGGCCACTCGGCCGGCCTCGTCGAGGGTCTCCTCGCCGGAAGGATCGCCTCGGCGGATTCCGGCCGTGCCTCTGACCAGAAGCGCGACGCAGTGCAGCGCGGGCAGCGACTCGGTCGTGTGACCGGCGGCGGCGACGGCCTCGTCCCATTGCGCTCGGGCGAGGTGGAGTCGCCCGCGTTCGGCTTGCTGGTAGTTCCAGAGACCGACGACCTCGGCGCGTTCGGAGATCTCGAGTGCCGGTCCGAGGTAGCGATCGGCGAGGTCGAGGCGGTACTGGTCGAGCAGGCTCCAGACGAGGTTCACGTGCGCGCGCGCCGCATCGTCCATGAAGTTCCCGGCGACCGCGATCTCCGCCGCCTCGAGGAGCTCCGCGATGCCCTCGTCGCGGTTCTGCAGCAGGTGCGCGGTGCCGAGGTTGTTGAGCGCGTGCGACAGCGCCATCCGCTCGCCCGCCTCCCGCGCGAGCGCGGCCGCGCGGGTCGCGAGCTCGATCGCTCGTGGGAGGTGGTGTGCGAGCATCGCGAGCTGCGCCTCGTTGCTCAGCGCGAGGGCGAGCAGTCCGCGATCGTCCGACCCGGCGAGCTCCGCCGACGCCTCCGCGCCCGCCGCCTCGGCCGCGGCCCGGTTCCCCGCCAGCCACTGGAACCTCGAGAGCCAGCGCAGGCTCGCACCGAGTGCGGTGTGGTCGGGATGCCCGCGCCGCAGGCGCACGACCTCGGTCTGCGCTTCGATCGACTCGGGACCACGCCCGAGGGTGTACGCCTCGATCGCGTAGCCCTCGAGGAGATCGATGCGCACGACGGGGCCGTACCGAGCGGCGTGCTCCAGCGCCGACAGGTAGTGCGCGGCCGCCTGCCGGTGAGCGCCGCTTGTCGCAGCATCCCGAGCTGCCCTCGGCGCCCATTGCACGACCTGGTCGACATCGCCGGCCTCCTGCGCGTGTGCGACGATGCGGCCCGGGTCGGCTCCGACCTCGAGCAGCATCGCGAGCACCCGGGCGTTGAGGTCGATGCGCAGCGACGACGGCAACGCGTCCACGATCGCGCGACGTGTCAGCTCATGCCGGAACTGCACGGCTTCGGGGCGCACGGTGAGCAGGCCGGCCTCCTCGGCGTCGCTCAAGGCACCGGGGCCACCCGGCACGAGGCGAGCGAGCTCCGACGGGCCGATGGCCGAGGGGACGACCGCGAGCTGCTCGACGTGCGCCTGGATCGAGCGGTCGAGACGACGCAGGCGTGAGGTGACCGCATCGACCACGGTGCGCGGCACGTGTGCGGCATCCGCCGACGAGACGATCTCGCTCACGAAGTACGGGTTGCCGTCAGTCAGGGCGAACACCCGGTCGGCGTCGAGTCCGCGATGCGCGGTCAGCTCGGCGACGGCCGCCGCCGACAGGCGCCGCACCGGGACGTGGCGCACGTTCACCCTCAGGTCGCCGAGCAGCCCGGCGAGCGGATGACCGCGGTCGAGCTCGTCGTCGCGGTAGGTGAGCACGAGCACAGCGGGGAGCGTGTCGATGCGCCGCGCGACGAAACGAAGCGCATCGAGCGTCGCCTCGTCCGACCAGTGCACGTCCTCGACGACGAGAACGGTGCCGGGTGCCGAAGCGAGCTCCTCCTGGAGCGCGGTGAAGACCTCCTCACGGTCGCCCGCGCGGAGTGCGTCTCCGAGTTGCGGTCCGACCTGCGGGATCAGGTCGCGCAACGGCCCGAGCGTGCGCGGCGTCGACAGCGCGTCGCAGGCGCCGACGAGCACGCGGCTGCCGTCGGCTGGGCGTTCGCGCAGCGCGCTCACCAGGCTGGACTTGCCGATGCCCGCCTCGCCGTGCACGAGGAGCACGCTCCCGCGTCCGTCGATCGCGGCATGCACCGCGTCGCCGAGCTCGGCGAGCTCGGACTCGCGCTCGAGCAGCCTCATGATCCGATCGTGCTCGTGACGGTGCGCCGCCGCAACCGGGCCGCCCCTGAGGCATCACGATCACAGCCCCGAGTACGCGTGCAGTCCCTTGAAGAACAGGTTGACGACCGTGAAATTGAAGAGCACCGTCGAGAAGCCGATGATCGCGAGCCACGCCGACCGCGACCCGCGCCAGCCGCGCGTCGCCCGGGCGTGGATGTAGCCGGCGTAGACCACCCAGATGATGAAGGTCCACACCTCCTTGGTGTCCCAGCCCCAGTAGCGGCCCCACGCGGCCTCGGCCCAGATCGCGCCGGCCATGAGGGTGAACGTCCACAGGATGAAACCGATGATGATCACCCGGTAGGCGAGGTTCTCGAGCGTCGCCGAGTCGGGCAGCGTCGCGAGGAACGACCGCTTCACGGCCTTGGCGGATGCCGCGACTGATTCGCGCCGGGCCTGCAGGAGCTGCACGACCGAGAGCGCGAACCCGAGCGCGAGGAAGCCGACCGACGAGGTCGCCACGAACACGTGGATGACGAGCCATGCCGACTGCAGCGCGGGCGGCAGCGGCACCACGCTCACGTAGAAGTTCACGGTCGCCACGCCCAGGAGCACGAGCACGAGGCCCGTGACGAACGTGCCCAGGAAGCGCAGGTCGTGCTTGGCGACGACGAGTACCACCAGGTACACGGTCGTGATGACGAGCGTGCCCGTGAGCGCGAACTCGTACATGTTGGCCCACGGCACGCGCTCGGCGGCGATGCCGCGCAGCACGTCGGCCGTGAGGTGCAGGAGCCAGGCGATGACGGTCATCGCGACGCCCACGCGCAGCGACGGCGAGCGCCCGTAGGCGACGGATGCCGCGGGCGTCGGTGGTGCGGCCACGATCGTGCCGCCCCGGGCGGCCGCGGCCTCGCCGGCCGGCACCACGTTCGCCTGGTCGGCCGCCTTCGTGACCGCGGCGGAGCGACGCGCGAGATCGATCGCATAGGCGACGAACGCGATCGCGTACACGGCCATCGCCGAGTACACGAGGATGATGGAGATCTCGTCGAGCGTCACTGTTCCACCTTACGTCGAAGGATTCGCGCGGCCATCGGCCGATTCGCGGGATGCCGCGCCCGCATGCCGGTCGGCGAACGCCGCCACCGCGTCCTCGAGTCCGGGATCCTCGCCGCGCGCGAGGCCCGCGTACTCGAGCACGACCGTGCCGTCGGGACGCCGTGCCGCTTTCACCCACATGCGCCGTCGCGGAACGAAGAGCGACACGAGCAGCCCCGCGAGGATGAGCACCGCGAACGCGAGCACCCACAGCTGCGAGGGGTCGTCGTGGATGTCGAAGCTCGCGAAGCGCGAGACGCTCTGCGCGTAGTCGTCGGTCGCGGCATCCGAATCCGCGGCATCCGGGTCCGCGGCATCCGCGTCACCGGCGCCGGGCGACACGTCCTCGAACGTGATCGTGCCGAGGCCGTTCGGCAGCTCGACCGTCTCGCCGGGCATGAGCTCGATCGAATCGACGCCCGTCGTGCCGCCGGTGAGCTGTTCCATGGTCGACGGGTCGAGGGTGTACACCGATGTGGGCGTGCCCTCGTTGATGCCGAGATCGCCCTGGTACACGTTGAGCGTCAGCACCGGGAAGATGAGGTCGGGATAGCTCGAGGTGTACGCGCCCGAGGCGAGCGTGGTCTGCGTCGGATAGAAGAAGCCCACCATGCCGACCTGCTGCTCGAGCCCGTCGGGCACCTTGACCACGCCGATCGACGTGAGGTTCGCGTCCTGCGGCAGGAACGGCACCGCGTCGGTGAACACGACCTCGCCGCCGGGATCGCGCACCGTGATCGTCGGCGCGTACCCGTTGCCGAGCAGGTACACGTCGGTGCCGTGCACGCGAAGCGGCTCGTTGACCTTGACCACGCCCGACTCCGATTCGCCGCCCTTCGCCTGCACCGAGACGTTCGCGGTGAAGTCGATCGGCTGCCCGATCGCGTCCTGGTTGCGCGTCTCGTAGACGGCGTCGAGTCGCTCGAGCGAGAGCCGGTAGGGATCGAGAGTCGTGTCGTCGAAGAAGCGGCCCGGGTTGAACGAGTCGTAGGCGGCGAGCGTGTTCACGAACGACTGGCCCTCGACCACCACGCGCTGGCCCGCGAATCCGAAGCCGCCGCCGATGCCGACCGCGACGAGCACCCCGACGAGCGCCGTGTGGAACACGAGGTTCCCGGTCTCGCGCAGGTAGCCGCGCTCCGCCGAGACGGATGCCTCGCCGCGAAGCTCGTAGCGCTCGACCCGGTACCCCGCCTGCTTCAGCTGGGTGGCCGCGGCGGAGATCGCGGCATCCGCTCGCTCGGACGCCGAGCTCGTCGAAGCGGAGCCCCCTTCGGCAGGCTCAGGGAGCGACAACGGCCGTTCCGTGTACCCCGCGAGCCGCGACAGGCGCACCGGCGTGCGTGGCGGCCGCGCCCGCAGCGCCTCGAAGTGGTGCTTGGTGCGCGGGATGACGCATCCGATCAGCGACACGAACAGCAGCAGGTACACCGCCGAGAACCACGCCGAGGTGTAGACGTCGAACATCTGGAACCCGTCGAGCACGGGCGCGAGCTCGGGATTGTCGGCGAAGTACTGCGTCACGCCGTTCGGGTCGCTCGAGCGCTGCGGCACGAGCGATCCGGGCACCGCGGCGATCGCGAGCAGCAACAGCAGCAGCAGGGCGGTGCGCATGCTGGTGAGCTGCCGCCAGGCGAAGCGCACCCAGCCGACGAAGCCGAGCTTCGGTTGCACGACGGCGCCGTCCTGAGCCTGCCGAAGGGATGCCGCATCGCGGGCAGTCGCGCGCTCGGGCGAGTCGATGTGGTCGTCGGGGCGCGACAGCGCGTCGGGGTCAGATCGCGGGGACAAAGCCGGTGATCACCGCCTGGAGCTCGTACATCCAGATGGACCAGAGGCCCGACACCATGAAGACGCCGATCGCGATGAGCAGCGACCCGCCGATGAGGTTGATCGCGCGGATGTGGCGACGGAAGAACGCGAGCGACCCCGTCACCCAGCCGAAGCCGAGGGCGACGAGCAGGAACGGGATGCCGAGGCCGATGCAGTACGCGAGGCCGAGCAGCACAGCGCGACCTGCCGATTCCGAGTCGGCGCTCAGGGCGAGCACCACTGCCAGCGTCGGGCCGATGCACGGCGTCCAGCCGAGTCCGAACACGATGCCGAGCAGCGGCGCCCCCGCGAGGCCCGTCGCCGGACGCCATGACGGCTTGATCGTGCGCTGCAGGAACGTGAACCGCCCGATGAACACCAGCCCCATGACGATGAGCAGCACGCCGAGCACCCGGGTGACGACCTCGCCGTAGGCGTTGAACCACGCGCCGGCGACGCCGGCGAGCAGGTTGAAGGTGACGAACACGAGCGTGAACCCCGCGATGAACAGGATCACGCCGAGCACCAGCCTGCGCCGGTTGCGTCGTTCCTCGGTTGCCACGGCCGAGGCATCCGCGAACCCGCCGAGGTAGCCGAGATACCCGGGCACCAGCGGCAGCACGCATGGGGAGAGGAACGACACGAGGCCCGCGGCGAGCGCAATGGGGACGGCGGCGAACAGCTGCCCGTTCAGCACGATCTCGCCGATGCCGCCCATGCCGTGTCGCCGGCCCTATGCCTGCTCGGCGAGCAGGTCGTCGATGATCGTGGAGAGGATCGAGGCCTCCTCGAGCTGCCCGAGCACCCGCGCGGCGACCCGGCCCTCCTGGTCGAGCACGATCGTCGTCGGCACCGCGGCCGGCGGCACCGGGCCCGCGAACGCGAGCTGCGCCGTGCCCGACTCGACGTCGAGGATCGACGGGTAGCCGACGCCGTACGCCTCCTCGAACGAGGCCGCGGTTCCGGCCTGGTCGCGCACGTTGACGCCGACGAAGCTCACCTCGCCGGGGTCCTGCTCGGCGTGCACCTGCTCGAGGATTGGCGCCTCGACCCGGCACGGGGCACAGCCCGCATACCAGAAGTTGACCACCTGCACCTTGCCCGAGGCATCCGCGGAGTCGAATCGAGCACCGCCGGTCGTTTCACCGTCGAAGGTGATCGGTTCGCCGCGCTGCCCCTCGGCGTAGACCGAGATGGTGCCGTCGCCGGCGATGTAGTTCTTGCCGCTGCCCTCGCGGAACTGGTCGGCGAGCGGATCGCTCGCGCAGCCGGTGAGCAGCAGGGCGGATGCCGCGGCGAGCGCCATCCCGGCGGTCGAGTAGCGACGCAGGAGCGTATCGAGCCGCATCACACCGCCCCCACATCGGTCGCGTGCACGGCCAGGCCGGCCGCCGGATCGCGGTAGCCGACCTCGACCCAGCCGGTCCCTGAGCCTGCGGTGCCCTGAGCCTGTCGAAGGGTCGAAGGGCGCCGCTCGAACGTCGTGATGCTCGAGAGCGCGCAGCGGCGGCGGCGGGGGTCGTGGGCGAGCTGCTTCGCGGCGACCCTGCGGTGCACCATCCAGATCGGCAGCTGGTGGCTCACGATCACGGCGTCGCCGTCGTCGACCCCGTCGCACGCCTCGTTCATCGCGTGCAGCATGCGGGTGACGACCTCGCGGAACGGCTCGCCCCAGCTGGGCTCCCACGGGTTCACGAGGTAGGTCCAGTTGCGCACGTCGCGGAGGGCGCCGTCGCGCCCGGTCATGCGCTTGCCCTCGAAGCGGTTCTCGGGCTCGATGACGCGCTCGTCGAGGATCGTCTCGAGGCCGAACGCCGCGGCAATGGGTTCGGCTGACTGCTGCGTGCGCTGCAGCGGCGACGAGACGAGTGCACTGATCGGACGGCCGAGGGCGACGAGGTCGGCGGCGGCGGCCTGCGCCATCCGACGCCCGAGGTCGGAGAGGCCGTATCCGGGGAGTCGACCGTAGAGCACGCCCTGGGGGTTGAACACCTCGCCATGGCGCACGAGATGGATCTGCTCGGCCGGCACGGCTTCCAGTCTAGAGAGCGGTTCCCTTTGAATCCGCCGAGGAGCCAGAACCCCACCGGTAGGATGGTCGATCGTGACCTCCAGCCCCCGCACCCTCGTCAAGAACCTCGCCGCGCTCCCCGACGGCACCGTCACCGTCGCCGGATGGGTCGAGACGGTGCGCGATCAGAAGAAGGTGCAGTTCGTCATCCTGCGCGACGAGTCGGGGGCGGTTCAGCTCGTGAACCCGGCGACCCGTGAGCTCGACCCCTCGCTCACTGAGCCCGTCGAAGTGGCCGCGGCCCCTTCGACAGGCTCAGGGAGCGCCGCTCGCCTCGCCCTGACCGAGTCGATCTCGGCGCTCACGCACGGCTCGTTCATCATCGTCACCGGCGAGCTGAAGCACGACGAGCGCGTGAAGCTCGGCGGCATCGAGGTGAAGATCGCGTCGCTCGAGGTCGTCGGCGAGGCGAACCCCGAGACCCCGATTGCGGCGGACTCGAGCCTCGACAAGCGCATGGACTGGCGCTTCCTCGACCTGCGGCATCCGAAGCAGCACCTCATCTTCCGCATCCAGACGACGTTCGAGCACGCGCTCCGGCAGTACTGGATCGACAACGACTTCATCGAGATCCACACGCCGAAGCTCATGGCCTCGGCGAGCGAGTCGCGTGCCGAGCTCTTCGAGGTCGGCTACTTCGACGGCACGGCCTACCTCGCACAGAGCCCGCAGTTCTTCAAGCAGATGGCGCAGCCGGCCGGCTTCGGCCGGGTCTTCGAGATCGGGCCGGCGTTCCGCGCCGATCCGTCGTTCACGTCGCGGCACGCCACCGAGTTCACGTCGATCGACGCCGAGATGAGCTGGGTCGACTCGCACGAAGACGTCATGAAGATGCACGAGGAGCTGCTCGTCGCCGGCATCACCGCCGTGAAGGAGAAGCACGGCGCCGAGATCGCCGACCTGTTCGGCATCGAGCTCGAGGTGCCGACGACGCCGTTCCCGCGCATTCCCCTCGCCGAGGCCAAGCAGATCGTCGCAGACCGCGGCTACGTCATCCCGCGCGACGACGCAGACATCGACCCCGAGGGCGAGCGTCAGATCTCGGCGTACGTGCGCGAGACCTACGGTCACGACTTCGTGTTCCTGACCGACTGGGACATCAGCCTGCGGCCGTTCTACCACATGCGCCACCCCGAGCAGCCGACGCTCACGAACAGCTACGACCTCATCTACAACGGCGTCGAGATCTCGACGGGCGCGCAGCGCGAGCACCGCATCGACGTGCTCGTCGAGCAGGCTCGCGAGAAGGGGCTCGACCCCGAGGAGCTCGGGTTCTATCTCGACTTCTTCCGCTACGGCGTGCCGCCGCACGGCGGGTTCGGCATGGGGCTGGCCCGCGTGCTCATGCTCATGCTCGAGGAGCACTCGATCCGCGAGACCACGTACCTGTTCCGCGGACCGACGCGGTTGCTTCCGTAGCCTTCCCGTCATCCCCTTCCGACGGTCATCCAGCAGGGGCACAATGGCGTTGGGAGCATCATGAACGTCGAAGCATTGCACGCGTACCTCGCAGACCGTTCCGTCGTGACGGTGGTGACGACGAGGCAGAACGGCGACGACGTGTCGACGCCGATCTGGTCGGTGGTCGTGGATGACGTGCCGTACATCCGTTCCGAGTACGGCAGCGACGGACGGTGGTATCGACGGGCGACCGCGCGGGGTCGTGTCGGGTTCGAGGTCGGCGACGATCTCGAGCGCGTCGTCGTCGAACGGGTGACGGATGACGCGGAACTCTCCCGTGTCGACGATGCCTACCGCGTGAAGTACCGCACGAGTTCGTCCTCGCTCGAGATGATGCTCAGGCCGCTTGCTCGCGCGTGCACGCTGCGGATCACGCCGTGAACGTGAAATGACGACGACGGCCGCGTCGGCTCACGCCACGTTGACGAGCCCGACTTGCGCGAGCAGGCGCGAGACGTCGAAGTAGCGTCGTTCCTCCTCGACGAAGCCGTCGCGATCGAGGCGTGAGAACACGGCTCCGGGAACGTCGATCGTGCTGCCGGTGGGCGCGATCTCGCCATCGGGCGTGGACAGGGGGCCCAGGTGGGTTCCGATCAGTCCGTAACGGAAGGCGATGGCCGACTGGTCCTGGAGCACGTCGAGCAGCGTGAACCGGGCGTCGGGAATGGCGCGGCGCAGGTCGGCGGCGTCCTGCTCGACCGCCGCCCGTCCGCGAAGCGGCTGCGGGTACAGCGGGTCGTGGACGATCGCGTCCTCGGCGTAGATCGCAGCGAACCCTGCCGGGTCGTCGCGGTTGAACGCGTCGATGGCGCCCGCATATCGCTCTCGTGGGATCATGGTTCGGCTCTCCTCCGGGCGGGAGATCCGCCCTTGGAACGATGATGCGATCCGATTGGCCTCAACGGATCGGGCACCTGACCCATTTTCGGCCCGACGCTCGGCCGGCTGCGCCGGTGGCGCTGCGACAATGGTGAGGTGACCGCGCAGTCCGCGCTCGATCGTGGCACGGCCGCCATGTCGGCGGGCGACTGGGCGGCGGCGCGCACTGCGTTCGAGGCGGCCGTGCTCGAGACGGGCTCCGCGGCATCCCTGGCCGGCCTGGGCGACGCGCTCTTCTTCCTCGGCGACATGAGGGAGGCGGTGCGGTTCCGGGAGCGTGCGTACGCCGTGAGCCTCAGGTCGGGTGACCGCGTCGCCGCCGTCGACTCGGCGATCTGGCTCTGCCTCTCCTATGGGATGGCGCTCGGCAATCGGGTGGCCGCCAACGGCTGGCACACCCGCGCGCGCAGTGTGCTCGCCGGAGACGAATCGGTCCTGCCGAGGGGGTGGCTCGCATACGAGGGCGCGCTCCTCACGACCGACACCGCCCGCAGCCACGAACTGCTCGAGCATGCGCTCGCCGTGGCACGGGATGTCGGGAACCGGGACCTTGAGCTCTGCGCGCTCGCCGAACGGGGTGTCGCTCGCGTGAAGCTCGGCGAGACAGCGGCCGGCCTGTCCGATGTCGACGAGGCCATGGCCGGCGTCATCGCCGGCGAGCCGGCCGACTTCTTCACGGTCGTGATGTCGGCGTGCTCGATGATGACGGTGTGCGACATCACGGGAGACCTGGACCGTGCCCGAGCATGGTCGGATGCCGCCGACGCGCTCATGGAGGGGCGCGGATGCCCGTACCTCTTCGCCGAATGCCGCGTCTCATATGGTCGCGTGCTCATGCTGTCGGGCAGATGGCCGGAAGCCGAGGCCGAGTTCACCCGTGCGGCGACTGTCGCAAGGGGGGCCTTCCCCGCCATTCACGCTCGCGTCGTCGCCGGACTGGCGGAGCTCCGCACCCGGCAGGGGCGCCTGGAGGAGGCGGGGGCCCTCATCGAGCGTGCCGGCGCGCCGATACAGGCCGCCGTGGCCGCCGCCGGCCTTGCATTGCGCCTCGGCGATCCGGCGAGCGCCGTCGCGCTCGTCGGCCGGTGGTTCGACTCCGATTCCATGAACACCGCGGTTCCCATGCACGCCGGCGGCCACGGGCACTCGATCGAGGCGGCGACGGCCCTCGCCGTCAAGATCGAGGCGCTGCTCGAACTCGGCGAATGTGCGGCCGCGACGTCGGCAGCGGCGATACTCGATGAGCGGAGCGCCGTGAGTCGCCCGGGGATCGATGCCGCACACGCCGCGCTCGCCCACGGACGGCTGGCGACCGAGGCATCCGTCGCCGTGCGTTGCTTCGAGCGTTCGCTCGAACTCTTCGCCGCGATGAACCTGCCTCTGGAAACCGGTCGCGTGCGGCTCGAACTCGCGCGCAGGCTCGCACCGGACTCGCCACCACTTGCGACCGCCGAGGCCCGTGCGGCCCTCAACGCCTTCGATCGGCTCGGAGCGTCCGGAGACGGCGACATCGCCGCCGAGATCCTGCGCAGTTTGGGAGCGCCGGGGCGACACGTGCCGCGCTCATCGGCACGGCTGACGCGGCGCGAGCAGGAAGTGCTCGATTTGATTGCAGACGGCCTGACGAATCCCGAGATCGCCGCGCGTCTGCACATCTCGCGGAAGACCGCTGCGCACCACGTCAGCAACCTGTTGGCCAAGCTGGGTGCGAGCAATCGGGTGCAGGCGGTCAAATACGCGTCCGGGAATCGAACCGGCGCATGAGAACGGCTGGTCGTGCGGTCTGAGGGATGCGCGCGCTCTTCGAGCGGGGGTACATTCGTCCCAGATCGACCCGACGCCACATTCTGCCGGGTCCGCGGCGAAGCGGGAGATGATGCGCCGCGAAGGTCGGGAGGAGGACCTCATGAGAAACTCGGATGGATCCACCGGGACGACGACCTCCGAGGCTGAGACCACCCAGGACGTGCACGACGTCATCGTCGTGGGTGGCGGCCTGGCCGGGCTGACGGCTGCCCGCGAGCTGCGTCGCGCCGGACTGAGCGTGCTCGTGCTGGAGGCACGCGACCGACTGGGTGGGCGAGCCTACTCCAGCCAGCGGTTCGGCGGCGATGTCGAGCTCGGTGGAGCGTTCGTGCACTGGTTCCAGCCGCATGTCTTCGCCGAGATGACACGGTATGGGCTCTCCTCACGAGTGCTGCCCCTGCCGCCTCGGTGGTCGTATCGCGGCGACGGTCGACTGCACGATCGTCCGAGCTTCGAGATGGCCATGCAGCTGCAGGGTGCATTCGATCGTCTCTACCCCGACGCGCGAGACATCTTCCCGCTTCCGTACCAGCCTCTCGCGGTTCCCGAGGAGGTCGCAGCGGTGGACCACCTGAGCGTTCAGGACCGCATCGACGCCAGCGGCCTGAGCGCCGACGAACGCGACATCGTGAACGCGATCCTCAGCACGTCCTGCTCGGCGCGATGCTCCGAGTCAGCGTTGACCTCGATGATGCGAGAGTTCTCCCTCGCCGGGTGGAGCTTCACCGCCATGATGGACACACTCGGCGCCACAGCCCTGCACACGTCGGACCTCGTCAAGGCTGTGGCGACCGACGGCGAACCCGCGATCCGGCTGACCACGCCGGTCGATGCAGTCGAGGAGGCTGACGGCCGAGTCACAGTGGTCGCCCGCGACGGCACGCCGTTCACCGCGGCGGTCGCCATTGTGGCCGTGCCGCTGAATACGCTCGGGGCCCTGCACTTCCAGCCGGCGCTCGGTGCCGCAAGACTTTCGGCGCTCTCCCACGGGCATGCCGGCCGAGGCATGAAGGTGTGGGCGCACGTCCAAGGGCTTCAGGAACCGGTATTCACCACAGCTCCCGATGACCTGCCCCTGACCGCCGTGGTCACCGAGCAGGTCCGCGACGACGGCAGCCAGTTCGTCGTCGGGTTCGGCCCCGACGCGATGCGCGTGCCGCCGAACGACGAGACAGCGGTGCGGGACGCGCTCGCCGGGATGCTTCCCGCCGAGGCGCACATCCTCGGAACCGACGGCCACGACTGGTGCGCCGACGAGTTCTCTCGCGGCACCTGGTCATCGTTCCAGCCGGGACAGCTGTCGACGTTGCCCGCGCTCCAAGCTGCCCATGGCCGGGTGCTCTTCGCCGGATCCGATATCGCGAACGGCTGGAACGGCTTCATGGACGGTGCCATCGAATCCGGCCTCACCGCCGCACGATCAGTCACTCGGCTGCTGGCTGCATAGCGCGATCGGCCGTTGCAGGTCTGCGCACCCCGCTCATGCCGCCGACGGGCATAGGCTCGAACGGTGAGCGACACGAGCCACCCCGGCAACCCCGGCCGCGCGGGCCGCCCCGGCGACCCCGGCCGCGCGGGCCGCCCCGGCGACCCCGGCGACCCGACCCGCCCGGTCGCCACGACGCCCATGGTCCGCATCGACGGCGGCACGTTCCGTATGGGCTCAGCGGAGTTCTACCCCGACGAGACACCGGTGCACGACCGCACCGTCGGCGCCTTCGAGATCGACCTGCATCCGGTGACGAACGAGCAGTTCGCCGCGTTCGTCGAGGCGACGGGATACGTCACCGTCGCCGAGCGCCCGCTCGATCCGGCCGATTTCACCGGCGCCGATCCCGCCGACCTCGTGCCGGGCGGACTCGTGTTCACCCCGACTTCCGGGCCGGTCGACCTATCCGCACGAAGCTGCAGGTCATGCCTCGAGCTCTTTCACCAATCGCACCAGGCCGTCGACACCGACGAGCGGAGCCCGGTCGACGAGCAACTCCTCGGCCGCGTCGAGCAGGTCGCGATCGGCGCGTGGCGCGATGCCGTCGAGGAAGCGCCGAATCAGCTCCGCGGCGTCGACGCAGATCGCGCCCACACCGAGTGCGGCGGCGAGCCGTGGGCGCCGCGCAGGCAACGACTCACCTGTGAACGACGCCCGCTTCGCGGTCGCTTCGCCGACAGCCACCAGCCTCGCCGCATCGGAGTACCGACGACCGGTCGCTTGCGCGATCAACCGTTCGGGTGACGCGAACCCGTGCTTCCGCGCGAGATCGTCGCCTTCAGCCCGACGGGATCGCGCTGCGAGTTCTGCAGCGCACCGCGCCTGAAGAGATTCGACTCTTCGGGCGAGTTGAGCCAGTGACTCAGTCGCGCGCACAAGTCCCGAATCGCTCATCGCCCAACGTCGGCATCGACTTCGCTCGAGGGCCGCAGCAGCGATCCGCCCCACGACTCCTGCACCTCAGCACACGCGTTCTCCAGACCGTGGAGGGCGACGGGCGCTTCTGGCATAGCTCGATTCTACTGGAGTTGGCGTTGTTGTGGGAAGGTATATTCGATATATCCTTCGCCGCTTTTCCTTTGTTGCTCGAAGCTTTATTCTAGGCATCTGTCTCGGTGAAGTCCGTCATGGTGCACTACCCGCGCAACGACACCGTATTCGGCATCCTTCGACGCGCCCAAGAGTTGCGTATCCACGCCTCAAGCGGGGCGATGAAGCGCAGCTTCATCTAGGCAGATACCCAGAAGCTTTATTCGACGCATCTGCTCACGTGAGCCGTCGGAGCATCCGTCGGGCGGCAAGCGGTCACGTCACGAATGGCGTGCGAGGCTGGGAAGATGGCTGCCACGACCCGACTCCTCAGTATCGACGATGCACCGAGGCTCGCGCAGTTGCAGGCAGACGGACGGGAGTTCTTCGCGCCTTGGGATCCCGTGCGCGAGAACTCCCACTACACAACCGAGGGACAGGCGGAGGTGATCCGACGCGTGCGAGCAGACCATGGGCGCGGTGTGGCGCTGCCGCAGGTCATCCTCGACGAGGCGGGTGACGTCGTCGGCCGCGTCACGCTGAACGGCATCGTGCGCGGGCCATTCCAGTCGTGCAGTGTCGGGTACTGGGTCGCTCCGGAGGCGAACGGCCGCGGCTACGCCACCGATGCACTGCGGGCGATCACGGCGCTCGCATTCGGCGATCTCGGCCTTCATCGCGTACAGGCGGAGACCCTGCGGCACAATCAATGGTCCCAGCGGGTGCTGGCCCGAGTGGGATTCCGGCCCATCGGAATGGCGCCCCGGTACCTGAAGATCGCGGGAGAGTGGCAGGACCACGACCTTTTCCAGCTACTCGTGGAGGAATGAGAGCGGCGGCCGCCGCAGGCCCGCTGTCTGCCCTGTTGCGGATTCGATACCCGCACCACACTGCACGTGATGGAGATGGGGCGCTGAAGCCACCAGCTTCGACCAGGCTACGCACGATGTAATCGGTCGGGTTCCGCAAGCCGAATACGGGGCGGCCGGGGGTCAAAAGCCCGGGTTGTCGACCGCCCGGTCAGAGCGCCAGGGCTTGCGCCAATCCGGCGCGTCCCACCCCTCGGCCACATAGATGCGCTCGCGCGAGATCTTGTCGCCGCGAAACTCGTGAATGCTGACCCCGTACATCCCAGCGCCGCCGTCGTAGCGCGCGGTCAACTCCACCACCGCGACATCATCGCGCACGGTCACCCGCAGAATCTGGAATGCGACCCCCGCCGGGTACTGACTCCGCCAGGTTGTGAACGTCTCGCGGCCGTCGTAGCGCTCGCCGGACTGTGGAAACTCCAGGACTGCGTCGTCGTGGTAAAGCGCCTCGGCATGCGCGACGTCGCCGCCGGGCGTTTCGAACATCAGGCGAAGCTTGTCACGGATGACCGCTTGGTCGGCCATGTCTGCACCCTACGCCGATGGATGGCACAGGTCGAATGTCAGCGTCGAGTTCGACCCGCGCGCCCCGACCAGGCACCTCGCCGTCACCGGCCTCTACGCGCTACCCGATGTCCGTCGCCGTGCTGGCGATCATCCTCGCCCGGTGTCAGAATGCGGAAGGCAACACCGCCGACGGCAATAGGCTCGAACCGTGAGCGAAATGAGCCACGCGAAAGAACGCCGCCCGGGCCACCCCCGTGACGTCACCCTCCCGACCCGCCCGGTCGCCACGACGCCCATGGTCCGCATCGACGGCGGCACGTTCCGCATGGGCTCGGCCGAGTTCTACCCCGACGAGACGCCGGTGCACGAGCGCACTGTCGCCGCATTCGAGATCGACCGGCATCCGGTGACGAACGAGCAGTTCGCCGCGTTCGTCGAGGCGACGGGATACGTCACTGTCGCCGAGCGACCGCTCGATCCGGCCGACTTCCCCGGCGCCGATCCGGCCGACCTCGTGCCGGGCGGGCTCGTGTTCACCCCGACGCCCGGCCCCGTCGACCTACGCGACTGGCGGCAATGGTGGCGGTGGGGCGCCGGCGCGAGCTGGCGGCATCCGTTCGGACCCGACGGCCCGTCGTCAGTCGATGACAAGCCGACCCATCCGGCGGTGCAGGTGAGCTTCACGGATGCCACGGCGTACGCCGAGTGGGCCGGCAAGCGCCTGCCCACCGAGGCCGAGTTCGAGTACGCCGCACGCGGCGGCCTCGACGGCGCGCGGTTCGCGTGGGGCGACGACGAGCGTCCCGACGGCCGGCTCATGGTGAACCAATGGCAGGGGTCGTTCCCCTATCGCAACACCGGCGCCGAGGGGTGGGTCGGCACCTCGCCGGTCATGACGTTCCCGGCGAACGGCTACGGGCTCTACGACGTCACGGGCAACGTGTGGGAGTGGACCACCGACTTCTACGCGCCGCGGCACGACATGCCCGGCGCCGAGCCGGTCCAGGCCGGCAATCGCGAGAACCTGCTCGCCGCGGCATCCGCCGAACCGGGGTCGCGCATCCCCCGCCGCGTGCTCAAGGGCGGCTCGCACCTCTGCTCCCCCGAGTACTGCCTGCGCTACCGCCCGGCGGCGCGCTCGCCCCAGGCCGACGACACGGCGACGACGCACATCGGGTTCCGCTGCGCCCGCGACGTCCCGTCGACCGAGTAGGCGCTACGCCTGGTCTGGGCGGCAGGATTCGATACGTCGGCTGCGACCGGCTACTCGACCGGCCGCCGCGGCACCCGCGGCTCCTCGGCCAGGTCGTGCACCGCAGGGCCTTCGATGCGGGCTCCGGATGCCTCGAACCGCGAGCCGTGCAGCGGGCAGTCCCAGGTGCGCTCGGCATCGTTCCACTGCAGCACCCCGCCGAGGTGCGTGCACACGGCGCGCACGGCGCACGTGCTTCCGTCGACCGTGGAGACGCCGTACGGCACGCCGTGGCGGGCGACCACGATGCCCTGCCCCTCGGCGGGCCGGTCCGCGGGCGTGCGTCGACGTCGCGTCTCGGCGCCGGCCCAGCCCACCGCGATCCATCGGCCGACCTGCGCGCCCTCCGCCGCACCGCGCCCGAGGTCGGCCGGCGTCGTCGTGCGGGTGGCGAGCACCCGGATCCACGGGCGCCGCTCGTTCCACGGCACTCCGAGGATCTCCTCCGAGATGCGGATGCCGGCTGCGGCACCGTTCGTGAGCCCCCACTTGGCGTAGCCGGTCGCGACCCACACCCGGCCGAAGCCCCGCGGCATCCAGCCCACGAACGGGATCATGTTCGCCGAGTGGTAGTCCTGCGCGGCCCACCGATGGGTGAGGCCGGCTCCCGGGAAGTGCCGGCCGGTCCAGTCGACGAGGTCCTGCACCTTCGCCTCGGTCGAGGGGACCCGTCCCGGCGGATGGTGGTTCCCGCCCACCATGAGGAGCGGCGGCGCGGCGGCGTCGACGTCGGGCACCATGCGCAGCGACCGGGTGTCGCCGTCGACCGAGATGAACAGCCCGCCCGGCAGCGGGGCGCCGCCGCGGTACGTCGTGAGGTACGACCGCGACGGGCGCAGCTTCGCGAAGTACAGCCCGCGGTTGAGGATCGGGTGGCCCGTGGCGATCACCGCGGCATCCGCTCGCACCACGCCCTGCGGGGTGCGCAGCTCGACCGGGCGCCCGGCGTGCACGCCCTGCACGCGCATCCCCTCGAGCAGCACCCCGCCCGCGGCGACGTACGCGCGCGCCATGGCCACGAGCAGGCGGTAGGGGTCGAGCCCCAGTTGCGCGGGCAGCGCGACGGCCCCCGCGAACGGGAAGGGCACCGGCAGCTCGTCGACGCGCTCGACCGGCAGGCCGGCCTCCGATGCCGCGTCGTACTCGCGATCGACGATCTCCAGCCCGTCGGGCGCGGTCGCGTAGCTGTAGGCAGTCTCCTCGGACGCCGGCACGCCGTTGCGCTGCGCGAACCCGGCGATCCAGCGCCGGCCGTCGAGGTTCGCCTCGACGTACGCGCGCACGAGCTCGGCCGGATGCCCCGCGCGGATGCGCTGCAGCATGGCGCCCTGCAGCACACTCGCCTTGCCGGTGTTGCGGCCCGAGGCGAGCGCGCCGACGTCACGGCCCTCGATCACCGCGACCCGCATGCCGGCGTCGACCAGCATGAGCGCGGTCGAGAGCCCGGTGATGCCGGCGCCGACGACGGCGACGTCGAACCGCTCCCCCGGCGACACGGGCCCCTCGACGCGGGCGTTCGGGGCGGGCCGCCCGTTCGCGGCGACCGCAGCGGCATCCCTCCAGAGCGAGGTCATGTGCACAGTCAACGCCCTGAGACGCGCGCGGGCAAGCTTCGACGCGCCGGATGCCGCGACCACGCCCGATCGGCCCGCCGGCCGCGCGCCCCGCCGGCCGCCCGCGACTACGCGCTCGCGAGCAGCGCCGTCTTCAGCCGCACCGGGTCGACGCGCCAGTAGTCGTGCACCTCGCCGTCGATGAGGAGCACGGGGATCTCCTCTGCGTAGAGTTCGGCGAGCCCGTCGTCGTCGAGGATCGAGCGCTCCTCGAGCGACACGCGCGTCGCGGCATCCGTCGACTCGACCTCGGCGACCACGGCCTGCACGACCTCGCGCGCGTCATCGCAGAGGTGGCAGCCGGGCTTGCCGATGAGGGTGAGACGGATGTCGCGGGTCATGTGTCGATCGTACGTCCGCCACGTGCGCCCACTCGACCGGAGAAGTGCAGCGCAGCGCGCACAGCGAAAAGCGTCAGGCCCGCGGGCCTGACGCTCAGCCGGTCGTGCGAGACGACTACTTCTTGTTGCGACGCTGGTGACGCGTCTTGCGAAGCAGCTTGCGGTGCTTCTTCTTCGCCATGCGCTTGCGGCGCTTCTTGATGACGGAACCCATCGAAACCTCACAGTGAAAGATCAGTCGGCCGCGCGTGCCGCAGCCAGGGGCGGGAAAGCCTCGGGACAGTCTACCGGATGCCGCGGCCGGCCTATTCTCGGTCGTCGGCTACTCTCGGGGGAATGCGCGCCTCCGACCTCATGATCCGCACCACGAACGAGGAGGACTGGCGCGAGGTGCGCACCTTGCGGCTCGAGATGCTGCGCGATACGCCGCTGGCCTATGCCGAGACGATCGAACACGCCCTGCTGGTCGACGAGACCGGGTGGCGCCTGCGCGCGGCCCGTGGCACGACGCCGGGTCAGACGTCGGTGGTCGCGATCGACGGGCAGCGCTGGATCGGCCACATGGGCGGGTACATTCCGGATGCCGCGACCGGCCCTCTGCTCGTTGGCGTCTACGTCACGCCCGACTACCGCGGCGAAACGGCGGGCGTTACCCGGCTGCTGCTCGACGAGGTCGAGAAGTGGGCGCGACGGCACAGCGACACCCTTCGTCTCGAAGTGCACGAAGCGAACCCCCGGGCTCTGCGCTTCTACGAAAAGCTGGGTTTCACGATGACCGGCCGCAGCCGCGAGTACGAGCTCGAACCCGGCGGCCTCGAACTCGAGATGATCAAGCCGCTGCGTTGAAGCGGGCGGAGAGCGCCGGCACGATCTATCTGACCTTCTTGATCGGCAGGATCACGACGGCACCGATCAGGGCCAGGATTCCGGCGCTCCACATCAGCAGCGGATAGTTCGCCCCGCCCGCAGCGGCACCGATGCCCACGAGAATTCCGCCGAGGAGCGGTGCGATCGTCTGCGGCAGCGCGTTGGCGATGTTGAACACCCCGAGGTCCTTGCCCGCATCGTCGGGGTTGGGAAGCACGTCGACGACGAGCGCGAGGTCGACCCCCATGTAGATGCCGTAGGCGAACCCGAGGATTGCCTCGACGATGTAGAACATCGTCACGTCGTTCGTGTAGGCGAGCATCACCGTGCCGATCGCGAAGATCACGGCGGAACCGGCGACGAAGATCTTCCTGCGGCCGGTCTTGTCGGAGAGCTTTCCGGCGACCCACGCGGTGGCCACGAGCGCGATGGTGTAGATGAGCACGCTGATCGTGATCACACTCGCCACCTCGTCCTCGGGAGCGCCGAGCTGGCGGTTCACGTAGAACACGCGGAACGTGGTGAACATGAAGGTCGCCAGGATGACCAGGAAACGCGACCACCAGGCCAGCGCGTAGTCGGGGTTCTTCACGGGGCTCACCCAGAACGTGGTCACCCACTCCGCGAGGTTCATCCGCGGCGGTCTCACCGGGAGCACCTGGTCGGGCAGGAGGAAGGCGAACACCACCATGGCGCCGATTGCGAGGATCGATGGGCCGACGAACATGATGATCATCTGGTCCTGGAAGAGCTCGGCCACATACGTGCCGCCGAGGATGCCGACGTTCTGGGATATCCCCACGAGGGCCGAGATGCTTCCGCGCTGGAACTTCGGCACCTGGTCCGAGATGGTCGCGATGAATGGGGCGAGCGTCGCGTTCGCCCCGAGCTGCGCTACGAGCCAGCCGGCCGCCACCACGGGAACATAGGGGCCGATGGCCATGATGAAGAAGCCGATCGTCATGACGACGGTGCCGCTCACGATCCAGGGCCGGCGACGGCCCCATTTCGAGGTGGTCCGGTCGGACAGGCGGCCGAAGACCACGTTCCCGACCAGCGCGCCGGCCGCACCGAGACCGGCGATGAGCGCGACCGCCGACTCACGCTCCGTCCCCTCGGCGGGAACGATCGAGATCACTTTGAGGCCGACGCCGATGATGGCTGGCCCCAGCAACGCGATGAAGAAGATCAGCTGGGCGACGATGAGGCCGACGATGTATTTGCGGGGCGCCGGCTCCGTCGGTTCGGGGAACCAGTGATGCTCGCGAACGACCCCGGTCAGGCCCGAAGGCACACCACCTGCAGAACCGCTCGACGTAGTCATGGCTGTATCCTTCGACCCGACGCCACAGATACTTGGCGTCTTCCTCGCCTCGGTGGAAGAAAGCTAGGCCATTCCGCTCTTCACCACAAGAGGCGCGGATGCCTCGTCGTCACGTACTCGCGACCTTCGTGCGTCTCGTCGCAGCCTTGTGCAGGGAAACCTCCACGGCTATGTTTCTGCACACCGCATGGGCATCCCTTGTGCGGCAACATCGCCGTCCATCAACCGCCTGGGAGCTGCCATGACTGATTCACCTGAGATTCCGGGCGCTCGCGATCTCACCCTCGAGGAAAAGGCCTCCCTCACCAGCGGAGCCGACTTCTGGACCACCAAGGCGATCGACCGCGTCGGCGTCCCTTCGATCATGATGACCGACGGGCCGCACGGCCTGCGCAAGCAGTCCGGCGGATTGGATCACATCGGGCTGTCGGAGAGCGTGCCCGCGACATGCTTCCCGCCCGCGGTCGGCCTCAGCGCGAGCTTCGATCCCGAGCTGGCCGAGCGTGTTGGCGAAGCGCTCGGCATCGAGTCGGCCATCGAGGGCGTCGCCGTCATCCTCGGCCCCGGCATCAATATCAAACGCTCTCCGCTATGCGGCCGCAACTTCGAGTACATGTCCGAGGATCCGATCGTCTCCGGCGTGATGGGTTCCGGTCTGGTCCGCGGCATCCAGTCGAAGGGGGTCGGGTCGTCGCTGAAGCACTTCGCTGCGAACAACCAGGAGACCGACCGTCTCAGGGTCTCCAGCGACATCGATCCCCGCCCGCTGCGCGAGATCTACCTGCGAGGCTTCGAGCGCGTGGTCAGGGACACGCAGCCGTGGACGGTGATGTGCTCCTACAACCGCCTCAACGGCGTCTACGCGTCTGAGGATCCGTGGCTGCTGACCACCGTGCTCCGCGACGACTGGGGCTTCGAGGGAGTGGTGGTCTCCGACTGGGGGGCCGTGAACGACAGAGTCGAGGGCGTCCCCGCCGGCCTCGATCTGGAGATGCCGTCCAGCAACGGTCGCACGGATGCCGAGCTCGTCGCCGCCGTCCGCGAGGGGCGGATGGCGGAGTCCGCGCTGGATGCGGTCGCCGACCGGGTGCTCGACCTCGTCCGCAAGGCTCTGGCGCGGCCGGTCGTGGAAGGACCGCTCGACGTGGATGCGCACCACGCCCTGGCTCGCGAGGTCGCCGGGCGCTCGATCGTGCTGCTCAAGAACGACGGCGTAATCCTGCCGCTGAGCCGCGGCACGAGGGTTGCCGTGATCGGTGTCTTCGCCGAGGTGCCCCGCTATCAGGGCGCCGGATCCTCGCAGATCATTCCGACCCGTCTCGATACCGCATTGGAGGAGATCCGTGCGCTCGCCGAGGGCGAGGTCGCCTACGCGCCCGGCTTCACGACCGACGGGTCCGGCGACGCTGCCGCCCTCCGCGAAGATGCCGTAGCGGTCGCGGCGAACGCCGAGACGGTCGTGCTCTTCCTCGGCGTTCCTGCGAGCGAAGAGTCAGAAGGCTTCGACCGCCATCACATCGACCTGCCGGCCGCGCAGTTGGAGCTGCTCGACGCGGTCGTCGCCGCCAACCCGAATCTCGTCGTGGTGCTCTCGAACGGTGGCGTGGTCGACCTGACGTTCGCCGATCGCGTTCCGGCGATCCTGGAGGGCTGGCTGCTGGGTCAGGCCGGAGGCGGAGGAACCGCCGACGTGCTCTACGGTGTGGTGAACCCCTCGGCGAAGCTCGCCGAGACCATCCCGTTGCGCCTGGAAGACACCCCTGCATTCGGCAACTTCCCGGGCGAGCACGGGCATGTCCGCTACGGCGAAGGCCTGCTCGTCGGCTACCGCTGGTACGACGCCAAGGGCCTGGACGTGCGGTATCCGTTCGGCTACGGCATGTCGTACACGACCTTCGACATCTCCGGCGCCTCCGCATCCGTCGACGCCGACGGCGACGTCGTGGTGACCGTCTCGGTGACCAACACCGGCCAGATCGCCGGCCGCGAGGTCGTGCAGGCGTACATCTCGCTCCCGGGTTCCTCGGTGCAACGCCCGCCGCGAGAGCTCAAGTCCTTCCAGAGCGTTGCGCTGGAGCCGGGTGAGACGAAGGAGATCACGCTGACCCTCCGGCGCGGAGAGTTGGCCTACTGGGACATCCGCGTCGAGCGTTGGATCGTCGAGAGCGGCACGTATACCGTGGAGGTGGGTGCGTCCAGCCGCGACCTGCGCACGTCGGCCACCGTGCAGGTCGCCGGCGACGAGGTCAACTTGCCGATCTCGCTGATGTCGACGTTCGACGAGGTGCTCGCAGACCCGAACACGGGCCCGGAACTGCGCGCTGCGCTGCAATCCACGACCGGCGAGGAAGACAGCGAACTGATCAAGATGATGGGGAACTTTCCGGTCGGCCGGATGGACGGCTTCCCGCTCCCTCGCGCCGACGTAGAGGCGATCGTCGCGAAGGGGCAGAAGGGCTGAGGGCGCGAACGGCTACCTGCGCTTCTTCGCCGCGACGACCGCGGTCACCTGGTGCGCGGTCTCGGCGAAGGCCTTGCCGATCGCCGAGGCGAATGCGCGCTGGTCGTCGTTCAGGGTCTCGGCGTCGCCTCCCGCGGCGCCCGCAAGCGTCGCGGCATCTGCTGCGGCATCCGACGACGTGAACGGGATGAGCCAGTCTTCGAGTACCTCGAGCGGACCACGGTCGAGGTGGTAGTAGCGGTGCTGCCCCTTCTCGCGCACGCCCACGAGTCCGGCCTCGCGCAGCACCTTCAGGTGCTTGGAGACGGTGGGCTGGCTGAGGCCGAGCGTCGAGACGATCTCTGAGACGCTGATCTCGCCGCCCGAGCCGGGGCTCGTGGTCTCGCGGTCGAGGAGGACCGCCAGGATGTCGCGCCTGGTCGAATCCGCCACCACGTCGAAGATGTCCGCCATGCCCCAAGGCTAGTCATTCACGGCGAGGAGTACCATGACACGCGATCGGTCACGGCAGGCGGACAAAGGGGGGCTCGATGCGCGCAGAGCCGTTGGGCCGCCGCGGCCGATTCGACCGACGGTCCTGGCTGGGGCGAGTGCGCGATGCGATCGACTCTCTCGTCAGGAGCTCCCCGTCGCGGTTCGCGATCCTCGTCTTCGCGTCGCTCATCCTGATCACCACCCTGCTGCTCTCGCTTCCGATCGCCCGCGCGGGCGAGGCGAGTGGCACGCCGCTCTCCGATGCGGTGTTCACAGCGGTCTCGACCATCTGCGTCACGGGTCTCAGCACGGTCGACATGGCGACGTACTGGTCGCCCTTCGGCAACGCGGTGATCGTCATCGGCATGAACGTCGGTGGCATGGGCGTGCTGACCCTCGCGTCGATCCTCGGCCTCGTGATCTCTCGACGACTCGGCCTGCGCACCAAGCTCATGGCCGCGAGCGACACGAACCCGTCGCGCCTGCACGCGGGCCCGGTGGCCGAGGGGCAGGCGGTCCGCCTCGGGGAGGTGGGCGGCCTGCTCGTCACCGTCGCGGTGAGCACACTGACGATCGAGGCGGTGATCATGCTCGGCATGATCCCGAGCGTGCTCGCCGCCGGGTACGACCTGGGAACGAGCGCCTGGTACTCGGTGTACTACTCGGTGAGCGCCTTCACGAACACCGGCTTCGCCCCGAATGCGGCCGGCCCCGTCGAGTTCTTCGAGGACTACTGGTTCCAGTCGCTGCTGATGCTCGACGTGTTCCTCGGCAGCGTCGGGTTCCCCGTGATCTTCGCCCTCGCGCGGCTGTGGCGCACTCCGCGCCGGTGGAGCGTGCACGTCAAGCTCACCCTCGCGACCACCGTCATCCTCTTCGTGCTCGGTGCGCTCGCCTTCCTGGTGCTCGAGTACGACAACCCGAAGACGTACGGCGGGTTCAGCTTCGGCAAGACCCTGTTCGAGTCGTTGTTCATGTCGGCGATGACCCGGTCGGGCGGCTTCTCGACGATCGACATGGCCGACCTCTACCCGTCGAGCCTGCTCGTCTCCGACATGCTCATGTTCGTCGGCGGCGGCTCGGCGTCGACCGCGGGCGGCATCAAGGTGACGACCCTCGCGGTGCTCTTCCTCGCCGCGTTCGCCGAGGCGCGGGGCGCGCCCTCGATGGAGGCGTTCGGCCGGCGCATCCCGCGCGACATGCTGCGCCTCGCCGTGAGCGTCGTGCTGTGGGGAGCGACGATCGTGGCCGTCTCGACGATCATCCTCACCCAGATGACGAAGGCCCCGCTCGACTTCGTGCTCTTCGACGTGATCTCGGGGTTCGCCACCTGCGGGCTGTCGACCGGCTTCACCGCCGACCTCCCACCCGAGGGGAAGTACGTGATGGCCGCCACCATGTTCATGGGGCGGATTGGTACAGTGACTCTCGCCGCGGCACTGGCGGCCAGTCAGCGCCGGCAGTTGTACAAGCGTCCCGAAGAGAGGCCCATCGTTGGTTGATCGGATCAAGCACGACGCACCGGTGCTCGTGATCGGCCTCGGCCGCTTCGGCGCGGCGACGGCCGGCCAGCTCGACCGCCTCGGTCGGGAGGTCCTCGCCGTCGACGACGATGAGACGCTGGTACAGAAGTGGGCCGAGCGCGTCACCCACGCGGTCGTCGCTGATGCACGCAACATCGACGCGCTGCGGCAGATCGGCGCCCAGGACTTCTCGATCGCGGTCTGCGCCGTGGGCTCGTCGATCGAGGCATCCGTGCTCATCACCGCGAACCTCGTCGACCTCAAGGTTCCGCAGATCTGGGCGAAGGCGATCTCGGCCTCGCACGGCAAGATCCTGCAGCGCATCGGCGCGAACCACGTGATCTACCCTGAGCGCGAGGCCGGCGAGCGCACCGCGCATCTCGTGAGCGGGCGCATGCTCGACTTCATCGAGTTCGACGACGACTTCGCCCTCGTGAAGATGTACCCGCCCAAGCCGATCCGCGGAAGGTCGCTCACGGAGTCCGGCGTGCGCTCGAAGTACAACATCACCGTCGTGGGCGTCAAGAGTCCCGGCAAGCCGTTCACCTACGCGACCGAGAAGACCGTCGTCTCGAACCACGACCTCATCATCGTGACGGGCACCGAGGGCGACATCGAGCGGTTCGCAGCGCTCGAATAGGAGCGGATGTCGCGGGCGGATGTCGCGGGCGGATGCCGCGGGCGCGAGATCGCAGACGCCGAGCCGATCAGCCGACCAGCACCAGGACGAAACCGATGAGCCCCGCGATCGCCGCGATGGCCAGCATCACGAGCCCGACGATGCGGATGATGCGCCGCCCCTGCGGCGGCTCGTGCAGGCGCAGACGGTCGGGTTCGCGCTGCTTGTAGAAGGCGCGCTCCTCGTCGGGCCGCTCCACATGGGCGCGCTCCTCATCGCTGAGCCGGCGCTGGTGGAAGGCGCCCTCGGCGAACCAGCGGATCGTGCTGCCGTGCTCCTGGTCGATGACGACGGCGTCGGTGCGGAGCCAGCGGCCGTCTGCCAGACGGATAAGGAACGCGAGGAGGAGGCACGCGAGCGCGGCGCCGAGGGCGATCCAGCCGATCACCTCGGCGACGACCGAGACGACCTCCGACGCATCCATGAGCACACGGTAGCGGACGTCGGGGAACCGTGAGGTCGGGGCCCCCGGGCGTTCAGATCTCGTGAGGACGCGTGTTCCCGGTCGCGCCGCCGCGTAGACCGAAGTCATGACGTTCACCCACCTTCGCTCGTTCCTCCACGTCGCGGCCGTCGAGCCGTTCCCCACGCTCGCACCCGGTCTCTGGCCGGCGTCGGCGCGCCTCCACGGCCGTGACCTCCTCGTCGACGGCAACTCGATGCTCGCTCAGGTCCAGGCGATGGGCACGCCGTGCGCGCGCACATCGGCGGCAACGGATGCCGCGCCCGAGCGATTCGCGTCGGTGATCGCCACCCGGGTGCTCGCCGTCGACGAGTCGGCCGACGGCACGCTCGCCGCATGGGTCGATGCGGCGCTCGACCAGGTGCGGCCACTGCTCCCGGAGTCGAGGCTGCTGGGCCGTCGCGGGACCCGGGCGATGAGGCCGGTGCGGCTCCGGCCCGCATCGACAGCCCTGCCGGACGCGACCCTGCCGACCGACCTTCGGGCAGGCGACCTGCTGGCCATTCCTGCCGTGGGCGGCACGGGATGGGCCGACCTTCGCGGTCGCGTACGGTCGGCCGCACGCCGGCCCGACCCCGACGACCCCGAGTGGCCGGTGGCGCGCTGCGGGCGCTGAGGACACCCAAGACGAGGGGTGGGAGGCATCGCCTCCGCCCCTCGTCGTCGTTTCGCTTGCCGGCGACGGGGTGTCAGCGACGCAGCCTGCTGAGCGAGAGTGGCGCCTCGCACGGAACGACGAGCACGTCGCCGGTGACGAGGTCGCCTGGGAGCGTCACCTCGACGGACCCCGCGCCGCGCACGCCGGTGCGGGCGATCAGGAAGTGCCGCTCGTGCGCGACGGACGCCCGGCCGAGCAGACGCAGCTCCGGCCAGCAGGCGCCGATGTCGTCGACGGCGGCATCGAGGTCGATCGTGGCCGTGCCGTCGTCGACGCGGACGGCGGCTACGGTCATGACGGCCACGGCACGATCGTCGACGGGCGAGGGGCGACCGCCCGTGCCGGGCAGACTCGCCGCGGCGGTGTGCACGCACGGCGTGCCGCAGAGCTCCACGAGCCTGCACATCGAGACGCCCGCGACGACGACGTCGGCGACGGTCGCCCGGGTGTGCTCGGGCCAGCGGTCGGGATCGAGCGGGTCGGGGATGGAACGGCGGAGGGTCGGGAGGACGGACGTGAGCGTCATGCGTCGGTTCTACGCCGCGGCGAGCGCCGTGCTGCCGTTCCGAACGGCATCCGAACGGCCCGGCGACGCATCCTCACGCGACGCTGACGAGCTTCGTGAGCGGGGTGTCAGGATGCGCCGCCGAGGCGTTAGGGATCCGTGAGGATCGGCGCGGCCGCAGCATCCGGGGTGTTGCATCGGAATGCAGCCGCACTGAGCGCTGCCCGCCGCCGCGTCCGCGGCCCGCGGCATCCCGAGTCTGGAGTTCCCGTGCTGGACCTCGTCTACGTCGCCGTCATCATCGCGACGTTCGCCCTCGTCGGCCTGATCGCGAAGGGGGTCGAGAAGCTGTGATCGTCATCGAGCTCCTCGCCGTCGCGTTCGGCGTCGCCGCCGTGGTGTACCTCGTGTATGCCCTCGTGAAGCCTGAGAGGTTCTGATGGATGTGTTCTTCGCCGTCCTGCAGGCGGCCACCCTCGCCCTCATCCTCGCGCTGTTGTATCGCCCGCTCGGCGACTACATGGCCCGCATCTACACCTCGACGAAGGATTGGAAGGTCGAACGCGGTCTCTATCGGCTCATCGGCGTCGACCCGCGCGCCGAGCAGTCGTGGCCCGCGTACCTGCGCGGCGTGCTCGCGTTCTCTGTCGTCGGGCTGTTGTTCGTCTACGTGCTGCAGCGCGCCCAGGCCGTGCTCCCCTACTCGCTCGGGCTGCCGCCGGTGCCCGAGGACCTCTCGTTCAACACGGCCGCATCCTTCGTGGCGAACACGAACTGGCAGTCGTACGTGCCCGAGGTCACCGTCGGCTACACGGTGCAGCTGGCCGGCCTGGCCGTGCAGAACTTCGTCTCGGCCGCCGTCGGGATCGCCGTGGCGATCGCCCTCGTGCGGGGCTTCGCCCGCCGGGGCTCCGGCACGATCGGCAATTTCTGGGTCGACCTGTTCCGCGGCTCGTTCCGGCTGCTGCTGCCGCTCTCGGTGATCGGCGCGATCGTGCTGATCGCAGGCGGCGTCGTGCAGAACTTCAACGGCTTCACCGAGATGACGACGCTTGCGGGCAACACGCAGAGCCTGCCCGGCGGCCCGGCCGCGAGCCAGGAGGTCATCAAGCTGCTCGGCACGAACGGCGGCGGGTTCTTCAACGCCAACTCCGCGCACCCGTTCGAGAACCCGACGGCCTGGACGAGCCTCTTCCAGAACGTGCTCATGCTCGCGATCCCGTTCGCGCTGCCGCGCACCTTCGGGCGCATGGTCGGCTCGAACAAGCAGGGGTACGCCATCCTCGCCGTGATGGCGACGCTCTACGTCGTCTCGCTCGTCGCATTCAGCGCGCTGGAGGCCGCCGGCAACGGCACCGCGCCGCAGTTGGCGGGCGGCGCGCTCGAGGGCAAGGAGCAGCGCTTCGGCATCTTCGGGTCGACCCTGTTCGGCTCGACCTCGACGCTCACCTCGACGGGCGCCGTGAACGCGATGCACGACTCGCTCACGGCACTCGGCGGCATGATGCCGATGCTGAACATGATGCTCGGCGAGGTCGCCCCCGGTGGCGTCGGCTCGGGTCTCTACGGCATGCTCGTGCTCGCCGTGATCGCGGTATTCATCGCCGGGCTCCTCGTGGGCCGCACGCCCGAGTACCTCGGCAAGAAGATCGGGCCGCGCGAGATCAAGCTCGCGAGCCTCTACATCCTCGTGACGCCGACTCTCGTGCTCGCGGGCACCGCGCTCAGCTTCGCGATCCCCGGCGTTCGCGAGAGCGTCACGTCGTCGATCTGGAACCCCGGTATCCACGGCATGAGCGAGGTGCTCTACGCCTTCACGAGCGCGTCCAACAACAACGGTTCCGCGTTCGCGGGTCTCGGCGCGAACACACCGTGGCTCAACACGGCGCTCGGCGTCGCGATGCTCCTCGGCCGGTTCGTCCCGATCGTGCTCGTGCTCGCACTCGCGGGCAGCCTCGCCGCGCAGGAGAAGGTTCCCACCACCGCCGGCACGCTGCCGACCCACCGGCCGCAGTTCGTCGGCCTCCTGGTCGGGGTGTCGGTCATCGTGACCGCCCTCACCTACTTCCCCGTTCTCACGCTGGGTCCCCTGGCTGAAGGGCTGATCTGATCCATGTCCACCAACACCACCACCCCCACCACCTCGTCCGCCACCGTCAGCGAGATGACCGGGCACACCCCGCGCCCGATGGGCTCGCCCTCGAAACGCCCGATGGGCGGCTTCGGCGCGGCGCAGCTCGTCCGAGCACTGCCCGGTGCGCTGCGCAAGCTCGATCCTCGCGAGATGTGGCACAACCCCGTCATGTTCATCGTCGAGATCGGCGCCGTGCTCACCACGGTGCTCGCGATCAACGAGCCGTTCCTCGGTGGTCCGGCGGTCTCGGGCGGCACCACGGTGCCGGGCTCGTTCACGTGGGCCATCGCCATCTGGCTCTGGCTCACCGTGGTCTTCGCGAACCTCGCGGAGTCCGTGGCGGAGGGCCGCGGCAAGGCCCAGGCCGACACCCTGCGTCAGTCCCGCACGTCGACGGTCGCGCATCTCGTCGCGAGGTACGACGAAGTGGCGGATGCCGGTGCGGAGCGCACCGCGATCAGCGCCGTCTCCTCGGGCGACCTTCAGCTCGGCGACATCGTCGTGGTGTCGGCGGGCGAGGCGATCCCGGGCGACGGCGACATCATCCACGGCATCGCTTCCGTGGACGAGTCCGCCATCACGGGCGAGTCTGCACCGGTCGTACGTGAGTCGGGCGGTGACCGTTCCGCGGTCACCGGCGGTACCCGCGTGCTCTCCGACCGCATCGTGGTGCGCATCACGTCGAAGCCGGGCGAGACGTTCGTCGACCGCATGATCGCGCTCGTCGAGGGCGCGTCCCGCCAGAAGACGCCGAACGAGATCGCGCTGAACATCCTCCTCGCGAGCCTCTCGATCATCTTCGTCGTGGTCGTGCTCACGCTGAACCCGATCGCGTCCTACGCGGCGGGCCCGGCGTCGATCCCGGTGCTCGTCGCCCTGCTCGTCTGCCTCATCCCGACGACGATCGGCGCGCTCCTCTCGGCGATCGGCATCGCCGGCATGGACCGTCTCGTGCAGCGCAACGTGCTCGCGATGTCGGGCCGCGCGGTCGAGGCCGCGGGCGACGTCACGACGCTGCTCCTCGACAAGACGGGCACGATCACGCACGGCAACCGCCGTGCGAGCGAATTCGTGCCGATGTCCGGCGTCGACAACACCGACCTCGAGCGGGCCGCAGCGCTCGCCTCGCTCGCGGACCCTACGCCCGAGGGCTCGTCGATCGTAGCCCTGGCGGCGGAGCGGGGCTGGGCCCACGCGCCCCGAGGCTCCGCGCAGCGCGCCAGCGATGCGTGGAGTGGGCGTGGGGACCGCTTCGACCCTTCGACAAGCTCAGGGAGCGAGGGAGCCGGCCCTTCGACAAGCTCAGGGAACGTCGTGCCGTTCACCGCGCAGACCCGGATGTCGGGCATCGACCTGCCCGACGGGTCGAGCATCCGCAAGGGCGCCGGCTCGTCGGTCATCGCATGGGTCGAGGCATCCGCCCGCATTCCGTCGAGCACGCACGACGAGCTGACCCAGCGCGTCGACGCGATCTCGGTCGCCGGCGGCACGCCGCTCGTCGTCGCGGAGAAGTCTTCAGGTGGCACCGCCCGCATCCTGGGCGTGGTCCACCTCAAGGACATCGTGAAGGACGGCCTCACCGAGCGGTTCGCCGAGCTCCGCGCGATGGGCATCCGCACCGTGATGATCACGGGTGACAACCCGCTCACTGCGAAGGCCATCGCGGCCGAGGCGGGCGTCGACGACTACCTCGCCGAGGCCACGCCCGAGGACAAGATCGCGCTGATCCGCAAGGAGCAGGAGGGCGGCAACCTCGTCGCGATGACCGGCGACGGGACGAATGACGCCCCCGCGCTCGCGCAGGCCGACGTCGGCGTGGCGATGAACTCGGGCACGTCGGCCGCGAAGGAGGCCGGAAACATGGTCGACCTCGACTCCGATCCGACCAAGCTCATCGAGATCGTGCGCATCGGCAAGCAGCTGCTCATCACTCGCGGGGCGCTCACGACGTTCTCGATCGCGAACGACATCGCGAAGTACTTCGCCATCATCCCGGCGATGTTCGCGGGGATCTTCCCGGGGCTCGCGGTGCTCAACATCATGCAGCTGCACTCGCCCGCCTCGGCGGTGCTCTCGGCGATCATCTTCAACGCGATCATCATCGTGATCCTGATCCCGCTCGCACTCCGCGGGGTGAAGTACCGGCCGATCGGCGCTTCCCACATGTTGAACCGCAACCTGCTGATCTACGGCCTCGGCGGCATCATCGCCCCGTTCATCGGCATCAAGCTGATCGACCTCGTCGTCAGCCTCATCCCCGGGTTCTAGACCCGCGCGCGAAAGGAAACCAGAACACATGAGTACGACTCGCACGACGGTACGCACCCACTGGGTGGCGGTCCGCGCGATGCTCATCTTCACGCTCGTGCTCGGCGTGGCCTACGCCATCGTCGTCACCGCCATCGGGCAGCTCGCACTGCCGGCTCAGGCGAACGGCTCGGTCGTGCGATCGGGTGACGAGGTCGTGGGTTCTGCCCTCATCGGTCAGTCGTTCACGGATGCCGCGGGCGAGCCGCTCCCCGAGTGGTTCCAGCCCCGGCCATCCGCGGCCGGCGACGGCTACGACGCGGGCGCGTCGAGCGGCAGCAACTACGGACCGGAGAACGCCGACCTCATCGCGGCGATCGAGGAGCGCAAGGCCCGGGTCGCCGAGTTCAACGGGGTATCCCCCGCGGATGTCCCCGCCGACGCCGTCACGGCCTCCGGGTCGGGCCTCGACCCGCACATCAGCCCGGAGTACGCACTCCTGCAGGTGCAGCGGGTTGCGGGCGAGCGCGGCCTGCCCGAAGCCGAGGTGCAGGGGCTGGTGGAGTCTAGGATTCAGGCACGGGATCTCGGCTACCTGGGCGAACCGACCGTGAACGTGCTGCAACTCAACCTCGCCCTCGCAGAGCTGGAGGGGTAGTCGCAATGAAGAGGGGGCGGCTTCGGGTACTCCTCGGCGCCGCCCCCGGCGTCGGCAAGACCTACACGATGCTCGAGGAGGGCAAGCGACTCGCCGAAGAAGGCCATGACGTCGTCGCCGCCTTCATCGAGACCCACGGGCGCAAGGCGACGGCCGCGATGGTGGAGGGCCTGGAGACGGTGCCCCGCCGCCGCGAGGTGCATCGCGGCATGGCTCTCGAGGAGATGGACCTCGATGCGGTGCTCGCGCGCACGCCCGAGATCGCGCTCGTCGACGAGCTCGCCCACACGAATGCGCCGGGGTCGCGGAACGAGAAGCGCTGGCAGGACGTCGATGAGTTGCTGAACGCCGGCATCGACGTCATCTCCACGGTCAACACCCAGCACATCGATTCGCTCGGCGACGTGGTGCTGCAGATCACCGGTGTGGCCCAGCGCGAGACAATCCCCGACGCGGTGCTGCGCGCCGCCGACCAGATCGAGGTCGTCGATCTCGCACCCCAGGCGCTTCGCGACCGACTCGCGAGCGGGCTCGTCTACCCCGCCGAGCGGGTCGACGCGGCGCTGTCGAACTACTTCCGGCTCGGCAACCTCACCGCCCTGCGCGAGATCGCGCTGCTCTGGCTCGCCGACGAGGTCGAGCAGGCGCTCAAGGCGTACCGGGCCGAGCACGGCATCGACCGCAAGTGGGAGGCCCGTGAGCGCGTGGTCGTCGCGCTCACCGGCGGGCCCGAGGGCGAGACCCTCCTGCGGCGCGGCGCGCGGATCGCGTCGCGCTCGTCGGGCGGCGAGCTGATCGCGGTGCACGTCACCAATCCCGACGGCATGCGGGCGCGGCATCCGGGCGCCCTCGACACGCAGCGCACGCTCGTCGAGCAACTCGGCGGCACCTTCCACCAGGTCGTCGGCGAGGACGTGCCGCGTGCACTCGTCGACTTCGCGAGGGCGGCGGATGCCACGCAGCTGGTCATCGGCGTGAGCCGCCGATCGCGCTTGGCGGCGGCGTTCTCGGGGCCCGGCATCGGGGCCACGGTCATCCGCGAGTCGGGCGACATCGACGTGCACATCGTGACGCACGCCGCTGCGGGCTCGGGGTTCTCCCTGCCGAAGCTCGGCGGCGCGCTCAGCCGCAAGCGTCTGGTGGCCGGCTTCGCCGTCGCGCTCGTCGCCGGTCCGCTGCTGAGTTGGCTGCTCGCGACCTTCCGCACCGAATCCTCGATCACGAGCGACGTGCTCGCCTACCAGCTGCTCGTCATCGTCGTCGCCCTGATCGGCGGCATCTGGCCGGGGCTCTTCGCGGCCGTGCTCTCGGGCCTCACGCTCAACTTCCTCTTCGTGCCACCGCTGTACACGCTCACGATCGCCGACGCGCGGCAGTTCCTCGCGCTCGGGTTCTACGTCGCGAACGCGCTGCTCGTCAGCTACGTCGTCGATCAGGCGGCGAGGCGCTCGCGCGAGGCCCGCCGCGCCGCGGCGGAGTCGCAGCTGCTCGCGACGCTCGCGGGCAGCGTGCTCCGTGGCGAGGACGCGCTGCAGGCGATGGTCACTCGCACCCGCGAGGCGTTCGGGCTCACCGGTGTGCGCCTGCTCGTCGACGGCGAACCCCGGGTCGCCGACGGGGAGCCGACCCGTGATGACCGGGTGACGAACGTGCCGATCGGCGCGCACGGCGTGCTCGAGCTGCACGGGCAGGACCTCGCGGCATCCGAACGCCGGCTGCTGCAGGTGATCGCGACCCAGATCGATCAGGCCATCGAGCACGGCGCCCTCGCCGAGGCGGCCGGGGCGGCCCGCGAGCTCGCCGAGACCGACCGCATGCGGTCGGCCCTGCTCGCGGCGGTGGGCCACGACCTGCGCCGCCCCCTCACCTCTGCGTCGGCGGCGATCAGCGCGCTGCGCTCCGCCGAGGTGCGGCTGCCCGCTGCCGAGCGAGAGGAGCTCCTCTCCACCGCCGCCGAGAGCCTCGACTCGCTCGCGGAGCTCGTCACCAACCTGCTCGACGTGAGCCGCGTGCAGGCGGGTGCCCTGGGGGTGATGCTCGCGCCCACCGAGGTCGCCGATGTCGTCTTCCCCGCGCTCGACGAACTCGGGGTCGGACCGGCCGCGATCCAGCTGGATCTCGCCGACGACCTCCGCCCGGTGCTCGCCGACGCCGTGCTCCTCCAACGCGTCATGGTCAACCTGCTCGCGAACGCGGTGCGGCACAGCCCGCTCGGCGAGCGCGTGCGGCTCGCGGCGAGCTCGTTCCAGGGCCGCACCGAACTGCGCGTCGTCGACCGCGGGCCGGGCATTCCCGCCGAGCGCCGCGATCAGGTCTTCACGCCGTTCCAGCGACTCGGCGACACCGACAACGAGACGGGCCTCGGCCTCGGCCTCGCCCTGTCGAAGGGCTTCGTCGAGGGCATGGGCGGCACCCTGGAGGCGGAGGACACCCCGGGCGGCGGCCTCACCATGGTCGTCACGCTGTCCACGGCCGGGAAGGAGACGCGATGAGGATCCTCCTCGCAGACGACGACGAACAGCTCCAGCGCGCGCTCCGCATCACGCTCACGGCGCGCGGCTACGACGTGGTCGCGGCGCGCGACGGCGCCGAGGCGATCGACCTCGCGGCATCCGCGCACCCCGACCTCCTGCTGCTCGATCTCGGCATGCCGAAGGTCGACGGCGTCGACGTCATCCGCGCGGTGCGCGCCTGGTCGAAGGTGCCGATCGTCGTGCTCTCGGGCCGCGCCGACTCGGCCGAGAAGGTCGACGCGCTCGACGCGGGTGCCGATGACTACGTCACGAAGCCCTTCGCGATGGACGAGCTGCTCGCCCGGATCCGCGCTCGTGCGCGTGCGGCATCCGGTGACGAGACGGATGCCGCGGCGGTGGCGATCGGCGACCTCACCGTCGACCTGGCGGCGAGGACGGTCCGGGCGGCCGCGTCCGCCGACGGCGGTGGCGCGACATCCGTGCGCCTGACGCCGACGGAGTGGCGCCTGCTCGAGCTGTTCCTGAAGAATCCGGGCAAGCTGCTCACGCGGCAGATGCTGCTCGGCGAGGTGTGGGGCCCGTACCACGCCAACGACGCCGGTTACCTGCGCCTCTACGTGGCGCAGCTGCGCCGCAAGCTCGAGCCGACGCCGTCGGAGCCGCGGTTCTTCCTCACCGAGCCCGGGATGGGCTACCGCTTCGAGCCGTAGAACGCCCCCTGAGCCCATCGAAGGGAGCCTGTCGAAGGGAGCCTGTCGAAGGGAGCCCGTCGAAGGGAGAGCCCGTCGAAGGGAGAGCCCGTCGAAGGGAGAGCCCGTCGAAGGGAGCTCGCTTCGACAGGCTCAGCGAGCGGAAGAACGGGCTCAGCGAGCGGAAGATCAGGCGCCGGCGGCCAGTTCGCGGGCGCGGGCGAGCGCGGCATCGGTCGCCTGGTCGAAGGTCGCCTTGAGGCCGGCCGCGTCGAGCACCGCGACGGCGCGCTCGGTGGTGCCCTTCGGGCTCGTCACGCGACGCCGCAACTCGGCCGGGTCGTCGCCGGATGCCGCGAGCAGCTCGCTCGCGCCGCGGAACGTGCCCTGCACCATGAGCGCCGCCTGCTCCGGCGTGAACCCCTTGCCGATCGCCGTCGCCGTGAGCTGCTCGATGAGGTAGAAGACGTACGCGGGCCCCGAGCCCGAGATCGTGGAGAGCGCGTCGAGCTGCTCCTCGGGCACCACGAGCACCTGCCCGACCGTCTCGAAGAGCGAGACCGCGAGCGCCAGGTCGGCCTCGCTCGATCGTGTGCCCGCCGAGACGCCCGTCACCGCACGGCCCACGACCGCGGGCGTGTTCGGCATCGACCTGATCACCGCGACCGATTCGGGCAGGAGCGACTCGAACGTCGCGACCGTGACCCCCGCCGCGACCGACACCACCACGGTGCCCGGTTCGAGCGCTCCCGCGATCTCGCGGAGCAGGCCCGGCACCATCGCGGGCTTCACCGCGACCACCACGAGCTTCGCGCCCGCGACCGCGGCGAGGTTGGCTGCGGCATCCGCCTCGGTCGAGTGCGCGGTGACCCCCTCGAGCCCGGCGAGCTCGGCCGCCTTCTCGGGCGTGCGGTTCGTCGTGCGGATGCCTCCGTCGACGACGACCCCCGGTTTCAGCAGGCCGGCGATGATGGCGCGGGCCATCGAACCGGCGCCGAGGAAGGCGATCGTGGGCAGCTTCACCGGCGTTTCGACGGGCATGCGACCATCTTAGGATTGGAGCATGAGCGCATCGGGCGGAACCAAAGCCATCATCGCGGCCTTCCTCGCGAACACGGGCATCGCGATCACGAAGTTCATCGCATGGTTCTTCTCCGGCTCCTCGTCGATGCTCGCCGAGGCGGTGCACTCGGTCGCCGACGCCGGCAACCAGCTCCTGCTCATCTTCGGCGGGCGCCAGGCGAAGAAGGCGGCCGACAAGGAGCATCCCTTCGGCTACGGCCGGGAGCGCTACGTGTACGCGTTCGTCGTGGCCATCATCCTGTTCTCGGTCGGCGGCGTGTTCTCGATCTACGAGGGCATCGACAAGCTGCAGCACCCGCACGCGCTCGACGTGCCGTGGCTGCCCATCCTCGTGCTCTCGATCGCGATCGTGCTCGAGTCGTTCTCGCTTCGCACCGCGATCATCGAGTCGAACCACGTTCGCGGCACGCAGAGCTGGGTCGAGTTCGTGCGCCGCGCGAAGGCGCCCGAGCTGCCCGTCGTCCTGCTGGAGGACATCGCCGCCTTGCTCGGCCTCGTGTTCGCCTTCATCGGCGTGGGCCTCACGATTCTCACCGGCAATCCGCTGTTCGACGCGATCGGCACCCTGTTCATCGGCGCCCTGCTCATCACGGTGGCGATCGTGCTCGGCATCGAGACGAAGAGCCTCCTCGTGGGCGAGGGCGCGACCGAGGCCGACTACGCGAAGATCGAGCAGGCGATCCTCGCCAGCGACGAGGCCGAGCGCATCATCCACATGAAGACCCTCTACGTCGGCCCCGAGGAGCTGCTCGTCGCCGCGAAGGTCGGCTTCCACGCCGACCAGCGGCTGCTCGAGGTGTCGACCGCGGTGAACGTCATCGAGCAGCGCGTGCGCGAGGCCGTGCCCGCGGCCCGCATCATCTACATCGAGCCCGACGTCTACGTCGATCCGAACGAGTCGGCCCCGCCCACCGACGCCATCGTCATCAAGGGCCTCGAGTGACGGATGCCGCGGGCGCGGCTCGCACCGCCCTCGTGCTCCGTCACGACTCCGCGATCGGGCTCGGCAACCTCGCGCCCACGCTCGAGGCCCACGGCTATGAGATCGTCACCGTCGACGCGCCCCACGCGGATGTCGCGGCCCTCGACGCGCTCGCACCAGACCTCGTCGTGGTGCTCGGCGGCGACGAGGGCGCATACGAGACCGACCGCTACCCGTACCTCGACGACGAGGTACGACTGCTCGCGGCCCGCATCGAGGCCGAGGCGCCGATCTTCGGGGTGTGCCTCGGCGCGCAGCTGCTCGCGAAGACCCTCGGCGCCGAGGTGCGCAAGGGTCCGCGCAAGGAGGTCGGCTGGCTCACGGTCGAGCCCACCGCGGCCGGCGCCGCCTCGCCGGTGCGCCATTTCGCCGGGGTTCCGACCGTGCAATGGCACGGCGACACGTTCGACCTGCCCGCGGGCGTCGAGCTGCTCGCGACTTCGGGCCAGTACGAGAACCAGGCGTTCGCGAAGGGCGACTGGCTGCTCGCCGTGCAGTTCCACCCCGAGGTCGACGACGAGATCCACGAGGACTGGCTGCGCGAGTGGGGCGACGAGTTGCCCGAGTACGGGCTCAGCCGCGATCGGCTGCGCGAGGAGCGCGCTTCGCACGGGCCACGTGCGCAGGCGGCATCCGCTGCCCTGCTGGGCGAATTCCTCGAGGGCATCGAGGCGCGAAACAACCTGAGCCGCGGGCGTGGTGCCTTCTCGTCTGCTCATGTCGAACCCGCCTCAAGTGAGGCGGATCTCACACGAGCGGGAGAGAAGGCCGGCCGGCTTCCCGTCGGGCCCACCTGAGTTCAGGTCGCCGGCGGACGGCGCAAGGGGTCTTCGAAGAATTCCAGCAGCAGGCGAGCGGATGCCTCGGCCGCGACGCCGGGGAACACCTCGACGCGGTGGTTCAGCCGCCGGTCGCGCAGCACGTCGTAGAGGGAGCCGGCGGCGCCGGCCTTCTCGTCCCACGCTCCGAACACCACGGTCGGGACCCGCGCGGCGAGGATCGCCCCAGCGCACATCACGCACGGCTCGAGCGTGACCACGAGCGTGCAGTCGGTGAGCCGCCAGTCGCCGTGGGCCTCGGCGGCGGTGCGGAGTGCGAGCAGCTCGGCGTGCGCCGTCGGGTCGCCGAGGAGCTCCCGCTCGTTGCGGCGCGAGGCGATCACGGCGCCGGCGCCGTTCACGACGACGGCGCCGACGGGCACGTCGCGCGTCGCGGGCGCCTGCTCGGCCTCGGCGAGCGCAAGCCGCATCCATTCGCGGTGGATCGGCAGCTCCACGAGCACTCCCTCCCCGCCACCCCTGACAATAGACTCGAGCCTATGCGAGTCAACGTTGCCGATCACCCGCTCGTCACCCACAAGCTGACGGTGCTCCGCGACGAGAACACGCCGTCGCCGGTGTTCCGCTCGCTCGTCGAGGAGCTCATGACGCTCCTCGCGTACGAGGGGACCCGGGGGGTGCGGGTCGAGCCGGTCGAGATCGTCACGCCGGTCGCGCCGACGACCGGCGTGCGTATCGCCGACCCGAAGCCGCTGATCGTTCCGATCCTGCGCGCCGGGCTCGGCATGCTCGAGGGCATGGTGAAGCTCCTGCCGAGCGCCGAGGTCGGCTTCCTCGGCATGGCCCGCGACGAAGAGACCCTCGAGCCCACGACCTACGCCGAGCGGTTGCCCGACGACCTCTCCGACAGACAGTGCTTCGTGCTCGACCCGATGCTCGCGACCGGCGGATCGCTCACGGCCGCGATCGAGTTCCTTCTCGCGCGGGGGGCGACGGATGTCACGGCGATCTGCATCCTCGCCACGCCCGAGGGTCTCGCCGCCGTCGAGCGGTCGCTGCACGGCCGTGAGGTGACGATCGTGCTCGGCGCCGTCGACGAGCGACTCGACGAGCGCGGATTCATCGTGCCCGGTCTCGGCGACGCAGGCGACCGCCTCTACGGCACGGTCTAGACGCCAGCGCTCCCTGAGCTCGTCGAAGGGATCGAGCCCACGCGCGAATCGCTTCGACGAGCTCAGCTGACTGCTATGCCCGAAGGATCTTCGGTTGGGCCGCGCCCAGCCGGCAAGTCAAAACGGAAAGTTTCTGAAATTCGCGCCTTTTCGCAGATTCTTGCAGGCGCGACATCCGTGCCCCTGATCCTGCCGGATGCCTCGCCGCGGTGCGAACCGTCTGCGTCGTCACACGGCGTCATCGCGTCGTCATGAATTGACACACGCTCGGGTATCGGTTTGACTGACGCCCATGACCGACACCGCACGCACCCTGACCGCCCGCGAGGTGAACAGGACGGCCGACGTGATGATGTCGGCGCGTGCGCCCATGTGTTGTCGAATGTGCCGCTGACCGCGACCCGACCGCCGAGTTCCCGTCACCGATCGACACCCTGATCGGCTCGGACTCCTCCGAACCCATCCCATGCGAGGGTTCTCCGGCCGAACGGCCTTCGCACCGACCCCCGACCGTGATTCCGGGGTCATCGCCGCATCTTCCTCACACAAGGACTCCGTCATGTCTCTCGCTTTCGCCCCCGCTCCCACGACCGCCCGCACCGCCGCTGTTCGCACGGCCCCCACGCTCTCGGCCGCGCCCTCGCTCCCGGCAGCGCCCTCACTGCCGGCCGCGCCCGTTCGTTCGATCGCCCCCCGTGCCGATGCCGATGTCATCGCCCCCTCCGCACCCCGCGTACGTGCGGTGCCCGAGGGCACCGAGGCGCGCGGGTTCGTGCTCTACGTCGGGATCGACGAGGGAAAGGCGAACGCCGACGGCACGACCCTGCACCGCATCGTCGAGGCACTCCGCGCCCTCACCGCAGAGATCTCGCCGTCGGCCGAGACGTACGCCGCCGTGGCGCTCGCCCCCGAGGGCGCGGGCGGCCGCGACGTCGACGTCGTGCGGCTCGCCCTGCAGGACCCTGCCGCGCTCGCCAGGCAACGCGAAGTCCAAGGCACCCGCGACGACGCCGACCGCCACCCGAACGGCGTGATCATCGACATCTCCCGCAAGCGCGTGCTGCTCGACGGGGAGGCCGCCGGCCTCACCTACAAGGAGTTCGAGCTGCTGCAGTACCTCGTGCTCCGCGAGGGCCGCACGATCGACCGCCATGAGCTCATCGAGAGCCTGTGGAGCGCCGACGACGAGGCCCCGAGCGAGCGCACGATCGACGTGCACGTGCGCCGGCTGCGCTCGAAGCTCGCGCACTACCAGGACATCGTGCGCACCGTGCGCGGCATCGGCTACCGCTTCGACCGCCACGCGGATGTCTCCATCCGCCAGGCGTCGACGCCCTCCCCCGACGTCTTCTGACCACGTCGGGACTCGCGACGCCGGTCGACGAGACCAGGGTCAGCGCGACATCCCCGCCGCGGATGCACCCTTCACGAACCCGAGCGCCGCGATCACCATCATGGCGGCCGTTCCCAGCCAAGCGACGGCGGCGGCGACCGTCATGACGATCCCGAGCGTCGTGAGCGGCGGCGCGGCGAAGAGTTCACCTACGGCGAGCGTGGCTGCCGCGTAGGTTCCGAGCGGGAAGACGATGCTCCACAGGCCCGCTTCGAAGCGGAACGGGCGGCGCTTGATGATGTGGCGCCAGACGCCGAAGATCACGAGCAGGGGGATCCACCAGGTGCCGAACGCCCACAGCACGAACGCCGCCCCCGTCACCAACGGGGCGGTCGCTTCGAGCAACTCGCTTGCCGGCTGGAGTCGAAGGAGGTGCGCCGCGGCGAGCACGGAGATGGCCTGGCTCCCGTGAAGATCCAGTACGACGGCGTGAAGCTGTCGGTCGAGTTGGGGACGGTCAGCAATCGCAGCAGGATGAGCGTCGCGAGGATGAAGTAGAGCACGATTCCGATGCCCCACAGCGAGACGGCGACGGCCGAGGCCGCGACGCCGAGCCTCAGATCGACGCTGGTCAGCGCGATCGCCAGCGACTGTGCGCTGACGACCAGGAGGAACCAGCTGCCGTCGATGTCGGCTGACACCGGGGCCGCCCGGGGCCGGAGGATGAGGTTCGCCGGAAGGACGTAGGCGAACACGATCCACAACGGCACGGCGAGGATGACCAGACCCGCCGGGATGCCCCCAGAGGCGAAGAGCACCGCCAGCCCGGCGGCCGCGACCCAGAGCAGCACCAGAGACGGTGTCGATGCACCCACGGCGGCAAGCGCCGTCGAAACGATGCCCGAGGCCATCACGAAGGCGAACGCATTGGGCGGCACGTCCGCGACGGCAGCCCGCCACCATCGCGTCGGCGCCGCCGTCATCAGATCGACTGTCGGTAGCCGAAGAACTCATGGTCGTTGTTGTAGCCACCGAGGCCGCCCCCGATCGAGGCGAAGTCCTCGACGAATTCGATGCCCTTCACCCACTTCAACATCTTGAAGCCGAGCTGCGACTCGTTGCGCAGCCGCACGGGCGCCCCGTGGGTGAAGTTGAGCGGTTCACCATTCATGTCCAGCGCGAGCAGCGTCAGGTGATAGCTCATCTGCTCGATCGGCTGCGCGTCGTAGTAGATGCCCTCGTCCGACCCTTGTGCGAACGAGTAGAAGACGACCCACTTGGCCTCTGGGCGCGGCGTCACGGTCTCGAGGATCGTCCGCATGGCCACGCCTCCCCACTTCGCGACGCCCGACCAGCCCTGGATGCAGAAGTGCTGGGTGATCTGCTCCTGTTGCGGCAGCGCGCGGAGCTGCTCGAGGTTGAGCTGCACCGGCTTCTCGACGAGACCGTAGATCGAGAGCCGATAGTCGCGGAACTCGTCGGCCTGCAGCCGCTGGTACTCCGCGCTATCGGGCACCCGACCATTCGCCCAGAAGTACGGCGAGATGTCCTTCTCCGTGTAGCGACCCGGCTTGGAGTCGATGTGCTCGAACAGGCGCTGCGCCGGCCCGATGAGGGCGAAGCCGATCTTCTGCACGACGCGAGGCTGCCGGTAGGTGAAGGGCGTCGCGGCGACCCAGGCCACGATGACGACCACCATCGACCCGGCGAAGATCCAGAAGCCCACCCACGAGTCCGTGTCGTTCGACGCATACATGTGGTTGAGATTGCGGAGGGCGCCCGTGGTGAAGACCAGGGTGACGTGGACGACGATGAAGAACAGGAACCAGCACAACACCAGGAAGTGCAGCGTCCGGGCGAGCTGGATGCTGAAGACGGAGCTGATGCGGTGGAACCGCGTGGACAGCGCCGGCGACATGCCGAGCCCGGTGATCAGTGCCGCGGGTGCGGCGATGAAGACCGTGATGAAGTAGGCGATCAACTGCAGGCTGTTGTAGCTGACCCAGCCGTTCTCCGTCGGCCAGTCGAGCGACAGGTACTGGATCGCCACCGACAGCGAATTCGGAATCACATCCCAGCTCAGCGGAACCAGTCGCATCCACTGTCCGGTCACGAAGATGAGCACGTAGAAGACGATGCCGTTGAGCAGCCAGAGCGTGTCGACGCCCAGGTGCCACCAGCGGGCCAATCCGATCGAGTGCCGACGTCCGGGAAGGCCGACGCCGTCCGGCAGGGTGATCGAGTCCGCCTTCGCCGTGTAGCCCGGGTCGTCCGGCACGGGCTTCTGCATGCGGTACCACTCCGACCCGGGCGTGGAGTTGCGTGTCAGATACAGCCGCGGATGGTCGGCGAGGATCGTGATCCCCGATCGGATGATGAAGATCATGAGGAACATGTTCAGGAAGTGCTGCCAGCCGAGCCACGCGGGGATCCCGACGGGCGCGCCCTCGGGCAGTTCGGATGTTCCCGGGTACTCCCGCAGGAAGTCTTGAATCGCCGGGAGCTCCCGGAGCCCCTTCGCGACCGCGATCCCGACGACGAGCAGCAGCAGCGCGATCGGGATCAACCACAGCAGGTTGAACCACTTGCTCCTGCCGACGCGCACGCGGGGCGCGACCCCGTACTGCGCGGGCAACCGCCCCGCCCAGTCCTCTCCCACGACAGCATGCCTGCGCGCATCCAGCTCACCGCGGTATCCCGGATCGGCCATCCCGCCCTGTGTCATGTGAGCGATTGTTGCGCACTGCGCAACCGACGACCAGAGCGACACGATTCGAGCGTTGGCAAAAATAACGGAACGATAACTGGCGCCCGTTACCGATCCGTTATATATTCGTACGTGCACCGACTGTTTGCTGTGGCGGTCGGTGCGGAATGTGATTGCAGGACACTCTTGGTGCAAGGGAGAGGGCCGGTCGTCAGCCTCTACGACCGGCCCTCACCCGTTCCCGCCGCAGGTTCCCTATCCTTGGTGGATGAGTCCGGTGCATCTGCCGGGGTCGGCGGGATATCGAAGGGAGTCCGAGTGGCCGAACGCGCACTCACGGTCGCCGCGTGGGAATCGCTCTTCCGCGCGCAGGTCTCGGTCATGCGCGCGCTCGCCGCGGAGTTCCCGAGCGACGTCATCTCGCTCAACGAGTACGACGTGCTCTTCAACATCACGCGTGCGCCGCAGCGCCGCCTGCGGTTGAAGGACCTCAACCGCTCCGTGCTCATCACGCAGCCGAGCGTGAGCCGGCTCGTCGACCGGCTCGCCACGCGTGGGCTGGTCACGAAAGCTCATGATCCCGACGACGGCCGGGGCACGATCGTCGCGATCACCGAGCAGGGGTACGCCCTCTTCAGACGCGTCGCCTACACGCACATGGGCGCCATCACCCGCCACGTCGGGCACGCGCTCGGCGACGATGAGCTGCGCGAGCTCATGGACCTCTGCGATCGGCTGCGGCTCGGGGTGGGCGAGACGCACGCGGCATCCGACGACGAGACCGACGGCGGCGTCACGGGCAGCATCTAGTCCGCAGGCCCACGCCATGCCTCGAACTCGGCGAGGCCGACCGCGGCTGTCGTGTCGCTGACAGAGGTGACCTTCAATCGCACGGACGTGACGGTGCGAACCGGGAACCTGATCGTGAGCCCCGAGCCGTTGTTCGGCAGTTCCGGCACCGGCACGGAGCTCCCATCGGAGAACTCGAGCGTGGCTCCCATGATCTGGTCGTCGAGGTCGGGTCGATCGAAGACGGTGACGCCCTCGATCGGGGTCGGTGACGGGAAGGTGACCTCGATCCAGCTTCCGGCGGCCTCGTCATCCGTCACCCATTCATGGCCGTCGGCCATCGGTGCTCCGAGCGGATACCCGTCCATCGCATTCTCGGCGGCCTGTTCGGGCGACTTGGTCGAGGACGCCGTGACCGCGACCCCCGGCTCGCGCGCGGCGTTCCCGGTGGACTCGACGCTGACGAGGTACAGGCGCTCCAGCCAGTTGTCATGCGGGTACGAGGGGCAGCCCTCGTCGGGATCCCAGCAGAGCCACTTGTCGTAGTTCGCGAACGTCACGAACGCGTCGATGCATTTCGTCCGCTCATCGCCGAACACGTTCTGCTCATAATCCCATTTCGGGTACCCCTCGTACGCGAGGAGCGTATGCGGGGCGGAGTAATGCCCGCTCGCCAGCTGCGCGAACAACGCGGTCGCCAGGTGGTCGCTGTGATCGTCGCCGTTGTCGGGGTCGGTCGTCCAATCCTGGGTGCGTACCGTGGTCGGCTGGAAGTTCGTCATCAGCTGGACGAGGATGTCCCGCACCTCGTCCTTCGTGTACCACTCCTGGGCGTCGACGGTGGTGACCGTCGGAATCCGGCCATCCCAGAGCTTCGCCAGGCTCTCCCACCCGTACGCTTCGCTGCCGCTCCCGTCGAACCCGTCGGGGATGCGCAGGAAGACGACCGAGACGTGCGGGGCATCCGTGAGGGTGTGCACCGAGATGGCGCCGGCGGTGACCCCGGCATCCGCGGCGGTCCAGTGATCGTCCACGCCGGCCATCTGCGCGTAGGTCGCGAAGATCCCGGCCTCGAGGCTGCCCCAGTACTCCGGCCCCTCCCCCGCTTCGCCGGCCGTCGTGAAGACCGTCCGAGTGCAGCGGCCGGCTTCGATGTCGCGCAGGATGTGCGGATTGAAGAAGAACAGGTCGTCATCGGGGTGCGCCACGATCGTGAGCGCGCCCCCTACGCACAGTGCTGGAGCTGCCATTGCCCGACTCCTTCGCTCTGAGTCGAGGCTAGCGTTCGGACGGTGGGGTGGGAACCCTACCTCCCACCCCACCGCGGCCCCGCGAGGAGGCCCGCTCGATCGTAGCGGGCGCTGCGCGACGGGCGCATTTCCCCGAACGAGGGTCAGCGGATGCCGCGGGGCCGGGCGCTCCACGATCGAAGAACCCAGTGAGGTCTCACGGCCAGGAGACGGATGCGTCGTAGACGCCCGGATGGCGCTTCAGGTACGCCGCGATGAACGGGCACACGGGAACGATGGTCTCGCCCCGTGCCACGGCGTCGCCGAGCACGAACTCCGCGAGCCGGCTGCCGAGTCCCTCCCCCTCGCGGTCGGGGAACACGACGGTATGCGTGAACGAGATGCGGCCCGGGCTCGTGCGGAACTCCGCGTAGCCGGCAGGCTCCCCGCCGACGTTCAGCTCATAGCGGCGGGTCTCCTCGTTGCGCTCGATCACGATGTCGTCGGTCACGACCCCACCCGCCCGGTCATTCGTTCCTCCACGCCGAGACGCCGCCGATCGGCGCAGCCCTCACTGCACGATAACGCGCTGGCGCGTCCGAAATTCCGTTCAACCGGAACGGAGCGCGTCTGGAGGTTCCCGCGTGGGCCGGCGGCGGGGCGACGCGAGCCGCTCGCGTCCGGGCGACGCGTGGCGGGCGACGACGGGGCGGCGACCCGGGCGCGATCGAGCCAGGTGACGCCGGCTCGCGGCATCCGTGCGATCGATGCTCGCGTGCGTGATCGCGACGAGCGCGATCAACCACACGAACACCAGCGCGAATGCGACGATCTCGAACACCGTCAGGTTGAAGACGCCGATGCCGTCGTACGCGATCAGCGCGATCACCTCGATCGCGATCGACAGGTAGGAGCCGGCGACGAGCGCGCGCGGAAGACGCCGCGCCCACAGCTGCACCCCGAGGCACAGCACGGCGAAGGCGGCCGCGGCGGCCGATGCGGCCGCGTTGTGGAGGTCGGTGGCGCCGTCGATCGGAACCATGCCCACACACGTGAGGCTCAGCCCGATCGTGACGATGAGCACGCGCATTGTGGCCAGCCCGCCCCGCCGTGCAGCGAATCCCGGGGCCGCGACCGCACGGGTGAGGCCCCGTGACATCCCGGCCATCCCCGCGCCCGAGACGATGAGCGCCACGTTGAAGCACGCCGCCGCGATGTCGTCGGACGTGCCGAGAGTGCTGAAGTTGTGCGTCCACCAGGAGCCGGTGGGCGTGATACTCATGCTCGCGAGGCTTCCGACGGCGAGGAGCATCGCGACGAGGTTGAACGTGCGGTACGCCTCGTGGTCGATGGCGTGGCGATGAAGCCGGAACGCGCCGAATCCGAGGAGCGACCCGATGACCGTCGCGGCGACCGCCTGCCCGCCCGGGAGCACCTCGAACGCCTCACCGGTGAAACCGACGGCGAGCGCGCCGATGCCTCCCCATGCGAGGCCGTTCGCCCGGGCACGTGGACTCGTCCCGAGCCCTGGTACACCCAGCCGAACCAGCACGGCAAGGCCCGCCTGCGAGCCGGAGGCGACGACGAGTGCGGCTCCGGCGGCGGCACCGAGCGCGAGCGCCGGGAGCGCCCAGACCACGTACTCGACCGGCATCCCCGCGCCCTCGGACCCGGCAGGATGCACACGAGCGAAACTCGACGTGAGCTCCTGGAACACCACGATCGCGACGGCGATGGCGATGAGCCCCGCGTAGGCGCGCCGGATGAGCGAGCCGCCTCGGATCACCGAGCGCTGCCGGATGACCGAGAGATGCCGGATGGCGGGGGTGAACCGCCGGTCGTGTCCCCCACGATCGGCCATCCGTGCTCCGGCCGCGCCCAGTCGCGGGCGGTTCGGCCGTCGTGACGAGTCGTCCCCGACACGCGCACCCCTCATGTCCGAACTCTCGATTCCCGGGACTCAGATGTGCCGAGCCTAACGGGGCGGGTGACGCGAGTCATCGTCCACTTAAGGGGGGCATACGGGCGTGTCATGGGGACCCGCCCGGCGTGCCGTGGGGGACAACTGCGCTGCCGATCTGCGCGGAAACGAAAACGGCCCGCCGAAGCGAGCCGCCTTCACACTGTCTCAACCAGTGTGCGCCCGGAGGGATTCGAACCCCCAACCTTCTGATCCGTAGTCAGATGCTCTATCCGTTGAGCTACGGGCGCATGGGATGTCGCCTGCGCGATCTGCGCTGAACAGGCAACCACGTTACTCTAACCCACGCGATTCGATCTCGCCAATCGGCCACGGCCTGAGCGCATCGAGCGCGGCGAGCTGCCGGCGGTTCGCGACCTGCCGGTACGAGGTCTCGATGAGTTCGGCGAGAAGTTGCCAGTCTGTGTCGGGCGCGTCGAGGTCGGCGCCCACCCAGCGCGCACGGTCGTAGTACGGCACCCCGTAGAAGCGGCCGTCTTCGACGAGCGCGAGATGCTCTTCGGGGTCGGTCTTCACGACGACGGAGAACGGCCGCTCCATCGTGGCGGCGACGTGCACGAAGATCGGCTTCGCCGCGCGGAACGTCGGCCTGCCCCACGCCTCGACCTCGACGACCTCGGGCAGTTCGAAGCAGATCCGTCGCACCCGTTCGATGAGCGGATGCCCCGGATCGACCACTCGCGGATGCGCCACGCCGCCAGCCTAGGCGCGACGACCGGCTCGCGGCATCCGTGCATGGGACGATCTCCGGCCGCCCGCGAGGCCGGCGACGCCGTCAAGGCCCGTCCGTGCGGCCGCGCTTCAGCCCTTCAGCCCGGACGACGCCACACCGTCGATGATCTGGCGCTGGGCGAGGAAGAACACGATGATCATCGGGATCGTGGTGATGACGCTCGCGGTCACGATGATCTCCCAGTGCCATTCGCCGCCGAATCCGAAGGCGTCGACGAGTGACTTCAGCCCTCTCGGCACGGTGAACGTGTCGGAGTCTCGCAGATAGATCAGCGCTCGCATGAGGTCGGTCCAGACCGCCTGCACCTCGAAGACGAGGGTCACGGCGAGCGCGGGCTTGCAGAGCGGCAGCGCGATGCGCCAGAACACCCCCCACTGGGTCGCCCCGTCCACGCGTGCGGCATCGAACAGGTCGCGCGGCAGTCCGAGGAAGAACTGCCGCAGCAGGAAGATGTAGAACGCGCTGCCGAAAAGGTTCCCGGCCCAGAGCGGCGTGAGGGTGCCGACCTGACCGAGCCCGTTCCAGATGAGGAACACCGGGATCATCGTGACCGCGCCCGGCAGCATCATCGTCGCAAGCACCAGGCCGAACAGCACGCCGCGGCCGCGGAACCGGAAGTACGCGAACCCCCACGCGACCATGGCGCTCGAGAGGGTCACCGTGACGGCGGCGAGCACCGTGACGATCAGCGTGTTCATCAGCCAGAGGGCGAGCGGCGCCTCCTGCCAGACCTGCACGTAGTTGTCGAGGGTGAAGGTCTCGGGGATGAGCCGGTTGTCGAAGACCTCGCTCCGCGGCTTGAACGAGGCGCTCACGAGCCACACGAACGGGTAGACGAACACGACGCCGAGCAGCGCGAGCGCGATCCACGCGAACACCCGGCCCGGCGTCATCCGTCGGTGGTGTCCGTTCCGGCGGAGCGCCTCGACATGGGCCGCGCCCGTCGCGATCGCCGCGGTGGGAACGCTCGTGCCGCGTCGCGGGACGGGAGCACCTGTGGCGCCGGGAAGGTCGACGTCGATGCCGGTCACCGGTCCCCCTCGTAGTAGACCAGCCTGCGCGAGACGATGAGCTGGATCGCCGTGACGACCATGATGACGACGAAGAGACCCCATGCCATCGCCGAGGCGTATCCCATGTGCAGGAATTCGAACGCCTGCTGGAACAGGTAGATGACGTAGAACAGGGCGGCGTCGTTGCTGTAGGTCGTGTTGCCGGCGCCGAAGAAGGCGGTGTACGCCTCGTCGAAGGTCTGCAGGCCGGCGATCGTGTTCACGATGATGATGAAGAACAGCGCGGGGCTGATCATCGGGAGCGTGACGCTGAACGCCGTGCGCCAGAAGCCGGCGCCGTCGAGCTTCGCCGACTCGTAGAGCGTCTCGGGTACGTTCCGGAGCGCGGCGAGCAGGATGATGACGGATGCCCCGACCGTCCACAGGGACATGACGATCAGTCCCGGCTTCACCCAGGCGGGATCAGTCGTCCACGCCGGCCCGTCGATGCCGAACCAGCCGAGCACCGTGTTCACGAGTCCGTTCTGTCCGTTGAACAGGAGCAGGAACAGCACGCCGACGGCGACCGGCGGCGTCATCTTCGGCAGGAAGAACACCGTGCGGAAGAATCCCGACGTGCGTCCCGCGCGATCGAGCAGGAGGGCGAGCGCGAGCGAGACGACGACGTAGAGCGGCACCTGCACGAGCGTGAAGAACGCGGTGTTCCCGAGCGCGAGGAGGATCTTCGGGTCCGATGCCATCTCGGCGTAGTTCGCGAACCCGACGAACTCGGGATCGTTGATGACGTCGTAGTCGGTGAGCGACAGGTAGGCGCTGTAGATCATCGGCCAGGCGGTGAAGACGAGGAACCCGACGATCCACGGGCTCAGGAAGAGCAGTGCGGAGAGCACGTTGCGCCGACTCGCCCTCCGGCGGCTGCGACCTCGCTCAGGGACGGTGGAGTTCCGCTGCTGCGGTGCTCGACCGCCGGTGCGGGTCGCGATGTTCGTCATTCGTCACGGCTCTCGAGCGTCTCCCAGCCCTCGTCGAGGGCCTTCTGGGCCGTCTGCTGCGCATCGGCGAGCGCCTCCTCCGGCGTCGCCTCGCCGTTGAGCACGCTGTTCACCGCGTCCTGCACAGCCTGCTCGAACTCCGCGTCAGCGGGATTGGCCGGGAGCGAGAACGTGTGGTCGTTCGCCTCGTACATCGCCTCGATGCCGGAGTCCCAGGGTTCCCCTCCCGAGGTGACCATGCCCTTGATCTCCTCATCGGCCACACTGTTGCCGGTCAGGATGCCGGTGAAGGGCTTGCCCTCCTCTTCGCGCAGCGCCAGTCGTGCGTCGGCGGCCGTGCGCCACGCGTCCACCGACGTCATGGCCTTCGCCCAGCGGCAGGCCGCCTCGGCGTTCTCGGTGCCCGACGGGATCGCCCATGCCGACCCCGAAGCGTAGGCGATCGGCTCGCCCGACGTGTCGCGCACCGTATCGAAGGCCATCGGGGCATCCGGAGACACCTCGTTCAGCACGTTGATGTACCACTGCTCCATCGGCATCGCGCCGAGCACGTTCGTCGCGAACTGGTTGCCCGCGCCGAAGAAGTCGGCCGAATCGCGGAAGGCCTTCACTGCGCTGAACCCGCCTTGGTCCTCGTAGATGCCCACTGCCCAGGTCAGCGATTCGACGACCTCGGGCGAGTCGAGCATTGCGGTGCGACCGTCGTCGGAGAGCAGGGCTCCGCCGGCACCGGCCACCCACAGCGGGAGGAACTCGGGCAGCTTGGAGTCGACCCCGATGACCGAAAGCGAGCCGCCGTTCGACTTCGTGAGCACCCGGTTCGCCTCCGACATCGCCTCGCGGTCGGAGCCGTTGACGTCCTCGATCGCGACTCCTGCCGCCTGCAGCAGGCTCGCGTTGGCCATCGTGACCTGCACCTGGTTGAACTCGGGGATGCCGTAGACATGCCCGTTCAGCGTCACCTGATCGACCGCCGCCTCCCGGAACTGGTCCATGTCGATGCTTTCGCCCTCGATGCAGCGGTCGAGCGGGATGATCGCACCCCGCGCGGCGAGCGAACCGACCTGATCTCGGTCGGCGTAGAGCAGCTCGGGAGGCTGGCCGGATGCGACGGCGGAGAGGAACTGCTGGATGTCGAGGTCGCCCTCGATGAGCTCGACGTCGACGTCGCCGAGTTCGGCCTCCGTGTACTCGACGCGCGAGGTGGCCACCTCATCGACCCCGGAGAAGCCCATCACCGAGAGTTCGCCGCTGAGTTCGGCATCGGGATCGTACTCGGCGTCGTCCGCGCCTGCCCCTCCGGTCCCCACAGCGCAACCACCCAACACCAGTGCGATGGCGGCGCAACCGGTTACCCAACCGACACCCCTTCGAGTCCGCGTCATCGTCCACGCCTCCGTCTCGCCGAGGCTGGTGGGCCTCGCTGCGCTCAAGGTAGGACGCACGCAAACGGTTCTTGAAGGGGCTTGACAGAAGCGCTTCTCGGCGGTTCGCTCAGGTCAGGGCTTCAGCACGACCTTGATGCAGCCGTCCTGCTTGTCCCGGAACTTCTCGTACATCTCGGGGGCCTGATCGAGGGGCACCCGATGGGTGGCGAGGTCCTCGAGGCCGAGGGGGTCGCCGGGCGACTCCGCGAGCGGCAGCAGCTCGGGGAGCCACTGGTGCACGTTGCACTGGCCGAGCCGCATGGTGAGCTGCTTGTCGAACATCGCGAGCAGCGGCATCGGGTCGACCGCCCCGGCGTAGACGCCGCTCACCGAGACGGTGCCGCCGCGCCGCACCAGGTCGATCGCCAGGTGCAGGGCTGCCAGCCGGTCGACGCCGGCCTTCGTCATGAGCTGCTTCGCCACGCCGTCGGGCAGGATGCCGACGGCGGACTGCGCGAACGCCGTGCCGGGGTTGCCGTGCGCTTCGAGGCCGACCGCGTCGACCACCGCATCGGGTCCTCGTCCGGCGGTGGCGTCCCGGATGCTCTCCGCCACGTCGTCGTCGAGGTCGTATGCCGTCGCGCCGTGCCGCTCGGCCATCAGCCTTCGTTCCACCACCGGGTCGACCGCGTGCACGTGCACGTCGTGGTGACTCGCGACGCGGGCGACGAGCTGGCCGACCGGGCCGAGGCCGAGCACGGCGAGCGACCCGCCGGGTGGCACGTTCGCGAAGCGGAAACCCTGCCATGCGGTGGGCAGGATGTCACTGAGGTACAGGTATCGCTCGTCTGGGAGGTCGTGGCCGACGACCTGTGCGTTCGCGTCGGCGAGCCGCACTCGCAGAAGTTCAGCCTGCCCACCGGGCACGGAGCCGTAGAGCTCGGTGTAGCCGTACAGCTCGGCGCCGGTGCCGCGATCGCGGCCTTGCGTCGTCTCGCATTGCGCGGTGAGGCCGCGGGCGCACATGTAGCAGTGCCCGCACGCGATCACGAACGGCACGACGACGCGATCGCCGACCGCGATGCGCCGCACGCCGGATCCCACGGCCTCGACGACCCCCATCGCCTCGTGGCCGAGGATGTCGCCACGATGAAGGAACGGGCTGAGCACGTCGTACAGGTGCAGGTCGGATCCGCAGATCGCGGCTGCCGTGACGCGGATGACCGCATCGGTCGGCTCCAGGATCCGCGGGTCGGGGACGTCGAGCACGCGCACATCCTTCGTGGCGTGCCAGGTGAGGGCCCTCATGCTCCGTTCCTACGCCGTGCACGCAGCGGCGGACAGGGGCTTGACGACGTTCGGAACAACCGTGAGGGACCTCCCTCGGCTCCCTCTCACCTGCCGAGTACGAACAGAACCGTCAACATCGTGCTCGTGGTGCTGTTCTTGCTTCTGACGGTGAGCGTAACCGACCCGCGTCCGCAGCCACCCAGAGGCTAGAGTCGCGTCATGGGCAAGTTGATCTACAACTCTTCATCGCGCGAGCTCGAGATCGACGACCGCACGCTCGCGCACCTGCGCGTGGCGATCCTGAACAAGCTCCGCCGCTCCGAGAGCTTCGCGATGACGTGGGAGCACGGCGTCGAGAACGGCAGCGGACGCACGACCCTCTGGCTGCACGAGTCGATCCCGTTGCAATTCGTGTTCAGCGGCAACCGCCCCCCGAAGCTCAACCGACTGTGGATCGAGCAGATGCTGCTCTCGGCCAACAGCACCGCCGGCATGCAGTTCGTGCCCGAGCCCGCCGAGCACGACCCGTTCGTGGCGGAGTAGCCACGCGGCATCCGCTCGCCGACGGGCTCCCGTCAGTCCACGGCTTCCATCTGGGTCAGCACGAACCGCTGCTCGCCGGGGCTCAGCCGCTCTGGCGCGCCGCCGCCCGAGATCGACTCGATCTCGGCCGCGGTCTCGACGTCGATCGGCCCGTCGAGTTCGGCGAGGAGCCGGTGCTTCGCGTCGATCGAGAGGTGCGGCCACCAGCGTTCGATCTCGGCGCTCTCGGGTCTCGTGCCCTCTGTCGCATTCATCGCTCCTCCTGACTACGCCCGCTCGGACTCGGACGCTTTCGACTCGGTCGAAGTCGGCGCGGTCTCGACCTCCTGCACATCGATCCCGACCTGCACGGGCTGCCCGGCGCCGGTCGAGATCGGGCCGGTGTCGAGCTGCTCGGTGACGAGCCGGATGCCCCCGGTGCTGTTCGCCGATCGCATGAGCTCCTCGATCCAGCTGCGGCTGAGCTCGGGAGCCACGGGCTCGTCGAACACGAAGCGAAGCGGGATCGACGGATGCAGCCAGAGCGTGCTGCGGCCCCGCGGCTGCTCCTCGGAATGCTGCCACGACAGCGTGAAGCTCTCGCCTCTGCGCAGCTTCGTCGTGATCGCGACCTTCAGGTGCGCGAGGGCCCGGTCTTCGATGCCGATCGGGGTTCCGGAGTCGCCGTAGTAGAGGGTTCCCACAGGGTCAGCTTATGCCGCGGCGGTCGCCGCGTACCAGCCTGTCAACCCCCTGCGCCGTCGCAAGGGGCGCGCGTAGCGTGGCAGGCGTTCGAGGAGGCGCGATGAACGACGACCTGATCGATCCCACGACCAAGCACACGACCGAGCCGTTCCCGCGCCAGGAGCAGTCGCCTCCGGGTCTCACCGAACCGATGACGCCGCAACCCGATCATGGCGAGCAGAGCTACCGGGGCAGCGGGCGGCTCGAGGGCCGGCGGGCGCTCATCACGGGCGGCGACTCGGGCATCGGGCGGGCGGTGGCGATCGCGTTCGCGCGCGAGGGCGCTCGAGTGGCGATCGCCTTCCTGCCGAGCGAGCAGGCCGACGCCGAGGAGACGGCACGCTGGGTGACGGATGCCGGCAGCGATCCGCTGTTGCTGCCGGGCGACCTCCGCAGCGAGCAGCACTGCCAGGATCTCGTGGCCCACACCGACCAGGCGTTCGGCGGCATCGACCTGCTCGTGCTGAATGCCGCGCACCAGCGCAACCGCGGCGGCATCGACGAGATCCCGACCGACGACTTCGAGGCGGTGGTGCGGGTGAACCTGTTCGCGCCGGTGTTCCTCGCCCGCGCCGCGGTGCCGCTGATGGAGCCGGGCTCGAGCATCATCACCACGGCCTCGATCCAGGGCTTCGACCCGTCGGCCGCGCTCGTCGACTACGCCATGACCAAGGCGGCGCTCGTCGCGTTCACGAAGGCGCTCGCCGAGGAGCTCGGGCCCCGCGGCATCCGCGTGAACGCCGTCGCACCCGGCCCCATCTGGACGCCGCTCATCCCGGCGACCGGATGGCCCGACAAGCTTCCCGAGTTCGGCCGCAACACGCCGCTCGGCCGCGCGGGCCAGCCGGCCGAACTCGCGGGCGCCTACGTCTACCTGGCATCGGATGACGCATCGTACGTGTCGGGGGCCGTGCTGCCGGTCACCGGCGGCCGCGGGCTCTGACCACGCCGGCGCCACGCCGGCGCCACGCAGGCGCCGTGCAGAAGCCGCTCAGAAGCCACGCAGAGGAGAGGAGCACATCATGCCCGGACGCAGGAACTCGTCGCTGAAGGACCCCGAGCTCTACGAGGAGCTCCGCGACGACGGCGCATCGAAGGAGAAGGCCGCGCGCATCTCGAACGCGGCCGCGAACCAGGGACGCAGCGCCATCGGCCGCAAGGGCGGCAAGTCGGGCGACTACGACGACTGGACCGTCGACCAGCTGAAGAAGCGCGCGAAGGAGCTCGGCATCACCGGCTACAGCGGCAAGCGCAAGGCCGAGCTCATCTCGGCGCTGCGCAACCACTGAGGCCCGGGCCGCGTGTCGAGTCCTCGCACCGAGACGACGGGACGAGCCCGCGGATGCCCCGCCTGAAACGGGTCGAGCCCTACGTGTCGCCCGGCTTCACCCGGGTGCGGCGGGGGCGCGGCTTCGGCTACGTCCACACCGACGGGGGCACGGCGGGCAGGGCCGAGCGCGCCCGCATCGCCGACCTCGCCGTGCCGCCCGCGTGGGAGCAGGTGTGGGTCGCGGATGCCCCGAACGCGCACATCCTCGCGGTGGGCGTCGACCAGGCGGGGCGCCGCCAGTACCTCTACCACCCCGTGTGGCGTGAGCTGCAGGACGCCGAGAAGTTCCTCCGCATGACGGCGCTCGCCGAGGCGCTGCCGCTCGCCCGGCGCAGCGTGCGCCGCGACCTCGTCCTCGAAGAGCTGCCGCGCGAGCGCGTGCTCGCGGCGGCGTTCCGCACGCTCGAGCTCGGCGCGATCCGAATCGGCTCCGAGGAGTCGCTCGCAGGCTTCCGGAGCCGCGGGCTGACGACCCTGCTCATCCGGAATGCGGCCGTCGACGACCTCGAGACGGTGCGGTTCAGGTTCCGCGCGAAGGGCGGTATCTCGCAGGAGGTGCGGGTGACGGATGCCGCGCTCGCGACGTTCGTGCGGCGCGCGGGCGATCGCTCGCCCGCGGCGCGCCTCTACGCGTGGTCGGAGGGACGACGCATGCGGCCCGCGCTCCCCGTCGACGTGAACGAGGACATCCGCATGCGCACCGGCGGCGAATTCACCGCGAAGGACTTCCGCACGCTGCGCGGCACGATCGCCGCGGCCGACCGGCTCGCCGACCTCGGCGTGGAGGGCACCGCCCGGGCACGCGGTCGCGCCATCCGGGACGCGATCGAGCACGCGAGCTCGGTGCTCGGCAACACGCCCACGATCGCGAAGGCGAGCTACATCGATCCGCGGGTGTTCACCCAGTACGAGATCGGGCGGCTCATCTCCCGGCGCGGGGTGCGCGAGACGGCGCTGCTCGCCCTGCTCATCGAGGAGGAGTGAGGGCGTCGGACGATCAGCCCGCGAGGAGCGGCGGGCGGTCGGAGTCTGGAATCTCGCCCGGGATGTGCGCCTTGTCGAGCACCACGCCGCTCGTGCTGTTCGCCTCCAGCATCAGCTCCTCGACCCACTCGCGGCTGAGCTCGGGCATCTCGGAACAGTCGAACTCGAACCGAAGCGGGATCGACGGATGCACCCAGATGGAGCTGCGACCACGCCCCTTGTCGCCGGCGTGGATCCACGAGAGCATGAAGCTCTCCCCCCGCCGCAGCTTGGTCGCGATCGCGATCTTCAGATGCGCGAGCGCGCGATCTTCGATGTCGATCGGGGTGCCCGCATCGCCGTAATACAGAGTACCCACGGCTCCCACTGTACCCCGAACGGGGGCGAGCCGGTCACGACTCGCGCACCACGTCGGCGGGCGATTTGTCGGGACGAAGTCCCCGCCAGCGCGGATGACGCGCCACGCCCGTTCGGGTCCACTCGCCGAACTCGATCTCGCCGACGAGCTCGGGCCGCACCCAGACGGCGTCCGCGACATCCGCTGCCGGCACCTCGACGAACGGCGACTCGTGCTGGCGTCGCTCGTCGAGGGCGGCGAGGAGTCGCTCGGCCTGGAGCTCGCCCAGCCCGCTGCCGACGCGCCCGGCGTACGCGAGGCCGCGCTCGCCCGGGATGCCGACGAGCAGTGAGCGGATGCGCCCCGTGCGTGTGCCGACGCCCCGGCGATACCCGCCGATCACGACCTCCTGCGTGGCGGTGAGCTTCAGCTTCAGCCAAGCCGCCGAGCGCGCGCCGGGTCGGTACACGGAGTCGGGACGCTTGGCCACGAGCCCCTCCAGCCCCAGCCGGCGGCCCTCCTCGAGTGCCTCGTCGGGCGGCCCGGGCGCCTGGGCGGGCAGCTCGACGGGAACGCCGCGGCGTGGGCGCACGAGGTGCTCCAACCGGCGCCGGCGTTCGCGGTACGGTTCGGCCATCACCGACTCGCCCGCGATCTCGAGCACGTCGAAGAGCAGCAGGCGCACCGGAACGGATGCCGCGAGCCGTTCGATCTCGCGGGCACGCGTCAGGTTCATCCGCTGCTGCAACCGCTCGAAGCTCGGGCGTCCGTCGTCGTCGAGGGCGACGATCTCGCCGTCGAGGAGGGCATCGCCGCGGAGCACGCTCGGAAGGCCCGCGAACTCGGGATAGCGGGCGGTCACGTCGTTGCCGTTGCGGCTCAGCAGGCGGATGCCGCCGTCGTGCGCCCTCGCGAGCACGCGGATGCCGTCCCACTTCCACTCGAGCGCCCACTCCTCCCCCGCGAGCATCCCGAGGGTGCCGGCGGTGGCGAGCATCGGCCGCTCGCGGATCGGTCCGACAGCGTCTCGAGTTGCCCGATTCCGGTCGGATTCGGGCGACTCGGCGGGCGCCGGTTTCGCCGTCCGCTGGTCCTTCATACGATGCAGCAGCCACGTGCTCTTCTCACCCTCGCCGTCGGTACGGATCAGCGCCAGCCGCACCTGCCCGAGCGGTCCGCCCGGCCTCCCGTCGACGTCGACGATGATCTCGTCGTCGCGCCACTTCTCGGTCGCGTACGTGCCCGCATCCCAGATCGTGACCGCGCCCGCGCCGTACTCGCCCTTCGGGATGGTGCCCTCGAACGCGCCGTACTCGAGTGGATGGTCCTCGGTCTGCACCGCGAGGTGGTTCGTGCCCGCGTCATCCGGAACCCCCTTGGGCACGGCCCAGCTCTTCAGCACGCCGTCGCGTTCGAGGCGGAAGTCGAAGTGCAGCCGCCGCGCGTGGTGCTCCTGGATGACGAACGTCGGGTCGCCGTCGTCCGACGCGCCCCACGTCGACGACGGCATCGGCTCGGGCGTGATCCCGCTCGTGCGCATCGAGAGGTAGGTGGCGAGCGGTCCGTGGTGCGACGCGTTCGTGAGAACGGCGAGCGGGTCGTCACCGGATGCCACACGCGCGAGCACCTCGTCGGCCTCGAGGTGCCGCAGGCTCGGGTCGTCGAGCTCCTCCCACGTTCGCGGAGCGGCGACGGTCGGACGCGCGCGCCCGCGCAGCGAGTACGGCGCGATCGTCGTCTTCTTGCCGTTGTTCTGGCTCCAGTCGACGAGCACCCGCCCGGTGCGCAGCGTCTTGCGCATGCTCGACACGATGAGTTCGGGGTGGTCGGCCTCGAGCGCGCGGGCGAGCTCGCGCGCCACCGCCGACGCCTGGTCACTGGTCTGCTGTCCGTCGAGCGCCGCATAGAGGTGGATGCCCTTGCTGCCGCTCGTCACCGGCATCGCCTCGAGTCCCATGCCCGCGAGCAGCGCCCGCACCAGCCGCGCCGCCTCGGCGCACTCGGCGAGGCCCATGCCCTCGCCCGGGTCGAGGTCGAACACGATGCGGTCGGGGTTCGCGGGCTCGCCCCGCGGGTCGAAGCGCCACTGGGGCACGTGCAGCTCGAGCGCGGCCTGCTGCGCGAGCCACACGAGGGTGGCCCGGTCGCCCGCGATCGGGTACGTCTTCGGCCCATCGGAATGACGGATGACGCCCCGGCGGATCCACTCGGGGCCGTGCTCGAGGTTCTTCTCGAAGAATGCGGGCTCAGGGGCATCCGTCGTTCCGACCCCGTGCACCCACCGCTTGCGCGTGACCGGCCGACCGGCGACGAGCGGCATCATGGCGGCAGCGACCTCCGCGTAGTAGGAGATCACTTCGCCCTTGGTCATGCCCGTCTCGGGGTACATGACCTTGTCGAGGTTCGTGAGCCGGAGCCTGCGGCCGTCGACCTCGACCAGCTGACGCATCTCAGCCATGCCCCCATCATGGCGCAGGGCTACCTCTCACGGGGGTTACGGGTGTCTACTTGGAGACATGCGAGCCGTCTGGAAGGGGGCGGTCACATTCGGCTTGGTCAATGTGCCCGTCAAGTTGTACAGCGCCACCGAGGACCACGACGTGTCACTGCACCAGGTGCACGACGAGGACGGGGGGCGCATCCGCTATCAGCGCGTCTGCGAGATCGACGGCAAGGTCGTCGAGTACAAGAACATCGACAAGGCGTATGACGACGGCGAGCGCACCGTGATCATCACCGACGACGACCTGAAGTCGCTGCCCGCCGAGCGCAGCCGCGAGATCGAGGTGATCGAGTTCGTTCCGACCGAGCAGATCGACCCGATCATGTTCGACCGGAGCTACTACCTCGAGCCCGATTCCGCGTCGAACAAGGCGTACGTGCTGCTGCGGCGCACGCTCGAGTCGACCGACCGCACGGCGGTCGTGCGGATGGCGCTGAGGCAGAAGACGCGACTCGCCGCGCTGCGCGTGTTCGGCGACGTGCTCATGGTGCAGACCCTGCTCTGGAGCGACGAGGTGCGCGCGGCGGAGTTCCCGTCGCTCGATGAGCCCGTGAAGATCTCCGAGAAGGAGCTCGACCTGTCGAAGCAGCTCGTCGACAGCCTCGTCTCCGACTTCGAACCCGACCAGTTCGTCGACGAGTACCAGCAGGAACTGCGCACCCTCATCCAGGCGAAGCTCGAGCAGGGCGACGCGGTCGATACTGCCGCGACGTTCGGCGAGCAGCCCGAGGAGGAGGGCGGCGAGGTCATCGACCTCATGGAGGCGCTGCGTCAGTCGATCGCCGCGAAGCGCGAGGGTGGATCGCGCGAGGGTGGATCGAAGGACGCCGCCAAGGCCGGGTCGAAGGGCGGCTCGAAGAGGTCGGCTTCGGGCGACGACACGAAGAAGACCGACGGAGCGAAGAAGAAGACAGCGGCCGCGAAGAAGAAGGCCGCCTCATGACGGCGGCGCGCGGCATCCGCCGATC